>NZ_JBXVVI010000049.1:0-1535 GCF_057219155.1 Roseovarius sp. YIN77 | reverse complement strand
TATTTTGTTGAAAAACTCCTGCTTGATTGATGGGTTGATCGCTGATTCAATTCTCTTATTGATCAGGAGGATTGGCGATGATGGGACCGAGGCAGGAAGCACAGGCAGCGCTGTTTTACGAGTTCTCGCTGGAGGATCACGTTCCCCAAGACCACATGCTGCGGTCGATTGATCGGTTTGTAGATCTGGACAGCATCCGCTCCTACCTGACAGATTTCTACAGCCACACGGGCCGTCCTTCAATCGATCCTGAACTGCTCATCCGCATGCTGCTGGTGGGGTATTGCTTTGGTATCCGGTCTGAACGGCGGCTTTGTGAAGAGGTGCATTTGAACCTTGCCTATCGATGGTTTTGCCGGCTTGATCTCAATGACTTTGTTCCCAACCATTCGACCTTTTCAAAGAACCGCCATGGCCGGTTCCGTGAGAGTGAGTTGTTGCGCCACTTGTTCGAGACCACGGTGGCACGGTGCATCGCCGAAGGCCTCGTCAGCGGCCAGCGCATGGCCATTGATGCCAGCTTGATCGAAGCGGATGCCAACAAGCAGAACTCAACGCCAAAGGAAGACTGGGACGCGTCCCGAATTGATCCGGCAGATGCACCTCGCGCGGTGCGCGAGTATCTCGACACGCTGGACGAAGCCGCTTTCGGTGCGGCGTCACCTGTGCAGCCCAAGTTTACCTCCCATTCCGATCCGGCAAGCCAATGGACCGCGGCCCGCAAAGGGCCTGCTTTCTTTAGCTATTCTGACAACTACTTAATCGACACGGACCACGGCGTCATTGTCGATGCCGAAGCCACACGCTCAATCCGACAGGCTGAGGTTGGATCGACAAAGACGATGCTGAGGCGGGTGAAAGCAAAGTTCGATTTGCATCCCGAACGTCTTATCGCAGATACGGCCTATGGCACCGGGCCAATGTTGGGCTGGCTGGTTGATCGCAAGATCGCACCTCATATCCCTGTCTTTGATAAAGCTGGCCGATCCGACGGCACATGGTCTCGTGCCGACTTCGAATGGGATGCCGAGAACGATCAATACATCTGCCCAGAAGGTCATGCACTGAAGCAGTTCCGGCGGAACTACTCCGATCCGAACCGTGGACCTACCGGCAAAGGGGTCGCGCGATACCGCGCCCTAAAGCTGACCTGCCAAGCCTGTCCATCGAAAGCCAAGTGTTGCCCAAACGCAGATGCCCGCAAGATCACCCGCGAAGAACACGAAGACGCACGCCAGGTCGCACGCGATATAGCCAAGACCAAACAATACGCCATCTCAATGCGATTGCGAAAGAAGGTTGAGATGCTCTTTGCCCACCTAAAACGCATCCTTGGGCTGGGACGTCTCCGATTACGTGGCCCATGTGGCGCAAATGATGAATTCCTCCTCGCCGCAACCGCCCAGAACCTCCGCAAACTCGCCAAGATCTTTCCTGCACCGCAGCATCCGCGAAAAGCCTGAAAACAGAAAGGCTTGCGGTCGCAAAAACCAAGCATCAGTCACCCTCATAACACGGTGTTTTTCAACAGAATC
>NZ_JBXVVI010000048.1:0-1609 GCF_057219155.1 Roseovarius sp. YIN77 | reverse complement strand
TGGTACAACCCCTCTCGCCGACACTCGGCATTGGGGTATAAGTCACCCATCAACTACGAAAGGACCGCCGCTGAAGGGCTGGAATCTCTAAGCCCATAACCGTCCTTCAAACCGGGGGGACTCCACTCCTTTGGATTACTTCGGGTTTTTAAACGCCGACAGCAACCTCGTCTCTTGGCGCGTCAAACGCGGTTTTGTGTTTCAGAATGCTCCAAGCCATACGCGCCAATTTGTTTGCTAGAGCAACGGCTAACTTGTTGCGGTGCATCCGCTCCGCTGCCCTTGTTAGCCAGTCACCAAAACTGAAGTCTGGCCATCGATTGGGCCGCATGAGTATGACTTTGGCTGCTTGCACAAAGAGCATGCGCAGATATCTGCTGCCCCGTTTCGAGATGCGACCAAGCACCGTTCGACCACCTGTGCTGTATTGTCTCGGCACCAGCCCCACCCAAGCTGCAAAGTCGCGGCCTCGACTGAAGGCCTCACCTGTGCCAATAGCAGCGACCATCGCTGTAGAGATCATTGGGCCGATGCCTGGCACGGTCATGACATTCACGCAATTTTCTTCCGTCTGACTTATTTTTTCTATTTCCGAAGAGACAGCCTCGATCCTGTCGTCCATCCACATCCAGTCGCCATAAAGGCCAATTAAGATCGACCGCATGCGTGGTGATATCTCGTCTTTGCGGTCTTCAAGGATGGTCTCGAAAGAGTTCTTCAAAGCGCGCAACCCCTTTCGCACTGTGATCCCTTGTTCGATCAGGAAAGCGCGAATCTGGTTAATTGTTGCGGTCCGGCGCGACACCAAACGCGATCTAACGCGATGCAGTGCTTGTAAGTCGAGCTGGTCCTGACTCTTCTCCGGAACGATCGGCAGATTGGGCCGCAATACGGCTTCGGCAATCGCTTCAGCGTCATTGTAATCGTTCTTCTGCCCTTTGATGAATGGCCTCACGTAGATTGCTGGGATGATCCGAGGCTCAAAACCCATCTGGCGCAATGTGCGACTGACAAAGTGGGCGCTCAAGCAGGCTTCCAAGCCAACGATACATGGCGGCAATTTCTCAAACGTGGCCACCAACGCCAGTCGCTTGATTTGTTTGCGCAAGACACGCCGTCCATCAAAGTCAAACCCAACGATATGAAAAGTGTCTTTCCCAATATCGATGCCAACCGACATTAGCTCATCAAAAGAATCCTTCGTCATGCTACTTCTCCTAATTGCAGTCATAGGCAAAGCCTAACCTGCTGGGTGAAGCAGCCGGTACATCCCATTTCCGGTCATTCCCTGCTCTACACTTGAATGTCTGGAACTTGCCGTTTTGTTTCGACTTGCTTAATGCAGAACAACAACACCAACCCCATCCTCAACCCAAAAAAATAACGAAACACCCCAGCAACACGGGGTGCGAATTACCCGCATGCTGGATAGGCTCAGGAAGGACCCAAAAACAATTCTGGCAGTTTGCGAAACTTGGAGTAGAGGGCTTATTTTGTTGAAAAACTCCTGCTTGATTGATGGGTTGATCGCTGATTCAATTCTCTTATTGATCAGGAGGATTGGCGATGATGGGACCGAGGCAGGAAGCACAGGCAGCGCTGTTTTACG
>NZ_JBXVVI010000047.1:0-1793 GCF_057219155.1 Roseovarius sp. YIN77 | reverse complement strand
GCTGTTGTTTAGATGCCATGATTCATTGATGTCTACTCGTGTTAATTCATAGTGACCATCTTGAATAAGATCATATTGGAATGGATCAGGGCATAGACCTAAGGCTTCTTGTTTTAAGAGTTCATCAAAGAATAAACGCATTAAATGACGAATATCATTAGTTCCAAAAAGGTTATGACCTTGAAGAAATTTGACAGGGTTGCCAGTGAAATAAACTAAATTTTCAGAATGCGACTGAAGCTGAATTTTGGATGAATGAGAACCCTCAACAGAGAGTTTTTTATTGCATACCCATTCTTGATTACCCAACGAATCAAAAGACATAACCATGCCTGAAATGAGCTTGCTAGGGTCATGTTTACAAGGAAAAAACCCTGAAACGTAATCAATCATAAATCCTGAACCTCCTTAGAAACATCACCGAGAATGGAACTAGCTTCCATAACGAGATTCTGACCGAATTGTTTAACGATCTTTTGTGCGTTTTCCTTATCGGCATGTATTTTTTCTAAGGTGTCTAGCATCTCTGTTAAAACAGGCTCATAAGCTTGTAATAGCTCAACAATAAGTTTTGTCTTAGGTGTGCCGTTTAATTCTGAAATACGGTCAAATAAAGCGTTTAAATCATCAGGCATCGTCAAAGCGACACGGGGTTTTCTACTAGGCATAATATTGTTCTAAAGGAGTAACCATTGAGAATAAGGTAACAGTAAAAAAAGGGGGTGTAAAGTGTGGGTTATATAAATAATTCCCGAAAGTGGGACAAATGTGCAGTATTACTAAACACTGCACACACGTCCTCCGCCTCCTCCTAGTCGCTGCCTCCACGTCGTCGTTGTCGTCCGAGTGTTCGTTGTTGTCATGTTGTCATGTTTACTTGTTGTCGGCAGGCATAGCCTGGTATTTACCGATCTAAGGCGAAAGGGAGCTTGTAATCAGGGAAAAGGGAGTTTGAGAGTCGTAAAGTATCAGTTCACTCGTAGACACTCGTTCTGTAATTTTTATCAGGAATGCACGCTTCCGCGTTTCTCAAGAAACAGGCAAAAAAAAACCTCATCAAGCGACAAGGTTTCTTTCATAAGCCCAATCAGGTATTCCGACTGGCTTGGCTTCCAATACTCGAATTAACGGTATTACATTGGATTTTTCTTTTGGTGACTTAGTTGAAATATCTATACCGTATTTGAGCATCTCACTACGACAACGGTAAAAAGCGGATTTAGACATAATTTGCTTTAAGTCATCACCATTCAACCAAGTTTGATAAACCATTCTCAGACGTGTAGGTAACGTATCTAAAACATCATCTTTGAGCATATAAACATCACTCAGTTCTAATTTAGATATACATTCTAGGAGTAACTCCTCAGGTGTGTCTATATCCCAATTAGAAAGAATGTGTAAGTGGCGTCTTTTTAGCTCTAATTGTCTAATGAAAGCCTCTATTCGCAAGGATTTATCAGCATATTCGAGCATCTCAGGAGTGCATAATTCAGGGGGTAATTTGTGACCTTTAACCTTGATCTCATTACCTTTGGAGTAACACTTTAGACCCCAACGACGAGAGTTTTTACCAAAATAAGCAGTATCACCAGAGAATTGACCAGAACCACGATGTTTTAAGTATGCAGTTTCACCAACAGCGCGAATCCAAGCTTGGACTTCTCTGCTGTTGTTTAGATGCCATGATTCATTGATGTCTACTCGTGTTAATTCATAGTGACCATCTTGAATAAGATCATATTGGAATGGATCAGGGCATAGACCTAAGGCTTCTTGTTTTAAGAGTTCAT
>NZ_JBXVVI010000046.1:0-1905 GCF_057219155.1 Roseovarius sp. YIN77 | reverse complement strand
TGGGTGCCACCTTTGATCCAGTTCACATTCGCAAAACCTTGCTTGGCAAAGGCCTCTGCCGTGCGATGGGCCATTGGGCCCGCCTGACAAGTGGTGATGATATGCAGAGTGTGATCGGCAAAGACCGGGGGCAGGTTGCCGGCCTCGACATCATCGATGGAAATCAGCCTTGCGCCGGGGATTTTGCCGGTGGTGGCGGCGATCACCTCTGCCGGGCGGGGGTCGACAAATTCGACGCCTGCGCGACCGTGATAGCCGTGAGCTGTTTCGGCAGAGATCGGGGTCGTGGTGGCGTTTTCAGTTGCGCCAGTATCTGTGCAGGATGTCATTTTCATTCTCCTTGTAAGGTCTGGTTTCTCAGAAGCTCAATGTGGCCGCGCCGTCGACGATCTGCGCATGCAGCGCTGGTGATCCGACGACCTGAACGCCGTCGATGAAGTCGGACTCTTCATAGCCGCGGACCTTGGCGCAGGGCGGGCAGACCAGTATCCGGCCGCCATTGGCCTGAAAGTTGTCGATCAGCTCTTTCAGGGGCGGATCGAACGGGTTCATCTGGACATTATCGGCAGCCCCTTTGCGAACCACATCGACGGCGGCGCTGACCATGAACAGGGTGACCTGTTGCCCGGCGGCCAGACCGGTATTGGCGATTGTGAAGGCGACAGTTGCGCGTTCATCATCAAGGCCACGGGATACGACGATTGCCAGTTTCTTGGTTTGATCTTCCATCTTGATACTCCTTTGCTGATTTGGATGGATTAGATCCGGACGGGTCCCGGTCCGGGCGGGATCTTGTTGCGGGGTCATGAGGTTTGTTCTGCTTGGTTGCGCAGGCGCAGTTCGCGGCGAAATGCGACAGCGGCGATTGTGAAGGACACAACAGCCCCAATAGCAGCCGGCCAGGCGCCAACGATCAGATCATGAGTCGCGCCAAAGGGCGTTGCGGACATCTGCACGCTGCGCATTTTCAGCGGGTCACGCTGCATGCGTCCGATCATGCTGAGGCCGCAGGCGGCGATGACTAACAGCGTGGGCAGCCCTGAATAAGTCATGAGGCCAAGGATCAGTGCGGCGGGGATGAACGCGTAACCAGCACGGCTAAGCCATGGGCGATTGCCAGCGATCAATGCGATGGTGGTTTGAATAGCGCCGAGCAGGCAGGTGGCGGTCGCCGAGGTCTGACCCATCAGCGCATAGCTGGTTGCATAGGAACAGACGCCGCCCAGCTGCACCATCAGGATCGTTTCACGGGTACGGAAAAGCGGCCAGATCATCTGCGCTGCCAGACCAGCCACACCGAAAGCTGGCGCAAAGGCAGGATCGATCAACTGTGTGACTGTCAGGGTCATGGCATCCTCCGTTAACATACCAACTGGTCGGTATGTATGGCAAACCAATTGGTATGTAGTCAACGGTTTTTTCGTCGGAATTTCACAAGATTCTGCTAAGTATATCTAATTTATTGACTCTTTTATTGCTGAAATCCTTGTAAATTTCCCGGCTTCAAAATATATACAGACTAGTTTGTATGGAGGCTTAGATGCTCACCAAGGCCGAATCGACTCGAGAAAAACTGCTGCAATCCGCAAAGCGGTTGGTCATGTCCAAGGGATTTGCCGGGACATCGATCGATAACATCCTGTCCGAAACCGGGCTGACAAAGGGCGCCTTCTTCCATCACTTCAAATCAAAATCCGATTTGGCCGCACAGTTGATGGCCTGGTATGCCGAAGGCGACATGAACATGTTCCGCACCTTCATGGCCCAGGCAGAGGCGACGTATGACGATCCCATGGATCAGATGATGAAGTTTCTGAAGGATTTTGAAACCTACCTTGCGGACCCGAACAACCCGCCACGCGGATGCATGTATGCGCTTTACACTTACGAGGACGAACACTTTGA
>NZ_JBXVVI010000045.1:0-2000 GCF_057219155.1 Roseovarius sp. YIN77 | reverse complement strand
ATCCTTCCGCTTCCTCGCTCACTGACTCGCTGCGCTCGGTCGTTCGGCTGCGGCGAGCGGTATCAGCTCACTCAAAGGCGGTAATACGGTTATCCACAGAATCAGGGGATAACGCAGGAAAGAACATGTGAGCAAAAGGCCAGCAAAAGGCCAGGAACCGTAAAAAGGCCGCGTTGCTGGCGTTTTTCCATAGGCTCCGCCCCCCTGACGAGCATCACAAAAATCGACGCTCAAGTCAGAGGTGGCGAAACCCGACAGGACTATAAAGATACCAGGCGTTTCCCCCTGGAAGCTCCCTCGTGCGCTCTCCTGTTCCGACCCTGCCGCTTACCGGATACCTGTCCGCCTTTCTCCCTTCGGGAAGCGTGGCGCTTTCTCATAGCTCACGCTGTAGGTATCTCAGTTCGGTGTAGGTCGTTCGCTCCAAGCTGGGCTGTGTGCACGAACCCCCCGTTCAGCCCGACCGCTGCGCCTTATCCGGTAACTATCGTCTTGAGTCCAACCCGGTAAGACACGACTTATCGCCACTGGCAGCAGCCACTGGTAACAGGATTAGCAGAGCGAGGTATGTAGGCGGTGCTACAGAGTTCTTGAAGTGGTGGCCTAACTACGGCTACACTAGAAGAACAGTATTTGGTATCTGCGCTCTGCTGAAGCCAGTTACCTTCGGAAAAAGAGTTGGTAGCTCTTGATCCGGCAAACAAACCACCGCTGGTAGCGGTGGTTTTTTTGTTTGCAAGCAGCAGATTACGCGCAGAAAAAAAGGATCTCAAGAAGATCCTTTGATCTTTTCTACGGGGTCTGACGCTCAGTGGAACGAAAACTCACGTTAAGGGATTTTGGTCATGAGATTATCAAAAAGGATCTTCACCTAGATCCTTTTAAATTAAAAATGAAGTTTTAAATCAATCTAAAGTATATATGAGTAAACTTGGTCTGACAGTTACCAATGCTTAATCAGTGAGGCACCTATCTCAGCGATCTGTCTATTTCGTTCATCCATAGTTGCCTGACTCCCCGTCGTGTAGATAACTACGATACGGGAGGGCTTACCATCTGGCCCCAGTGCTGCAATGATACCGCGAGACCCACGCTCACCGGCTCCAGATTTATCAGCAATAAACCAGCCAGCCGGAAGGGCCGAGCGCAGAAGTGGTCCTGCAACTTTATCCGCCTCCATCCAGTCTATTAATTGTTGCCGGGAAGCTAGAGTAAGTAGTTCGCCAGTTAATAGTTTGCGCAACGTTGTTGCCATTGCTACAGGCATCGTGGTGTCACGCTCGTCGTTTGGTATGGCTTCATTCAGCTCCGGTTCCCAACGATCAAGGCGAGTTACATGATCCCCCATGTTGTGCAAAAAAGCGGTTAGCTCCTTCGGTCCTCCGATCGTTGTCAGAAGTAAGTTGGCCGCAGTGTTATCACTCATGGTTATGGCAGCACTGCATAATTCTCTTACTGTCATGCCATCCGTAAGATGCTTTTCTGTGACTGGTGAGTACTCAACCAAGTCATTCTGAGAATAGTGTATGCGGCGACCGAGTTGCTCTTGCCCGGCGTCAATACGGGATAATACCGCGCCACATAGCAGAACTTTAAAAGTGCTCATCATTGGAAAACGTTCTTCGGGGCGAAAACTCTCAAGGATCTTACCGCTGTTGAGATCCAGTTCGATGTAACCCACTCGTGCACCCAACTGATCTTCAGCATCTTTTACTTTCACCAGCGTTTCTGGGTGAGCAAAAACAGGAAGGCAAAATGCCGCAAAAAAGGGAATAAGGGCGACACGGAAATGTTGAATACTCATACTCTTCCTTTTTCAATATTATTGAAGCATTTATCAGGGTTATTGTCTCATGAGCGGATACATATTTGAATGTATTTAGAAAAATAAACAAATAGGGGTTCCGCGCACATTTCCCCGAAAAGTGCCACCTGACGTCTAAGAAACCATTATTATCATGACATTAACCTATAAAAATAGGCGTATCACGAGGCCCGAT
>NZ_JBXVVI010000044.1:0-2188 GCF_057219155.1 Roseovarius sp. YIN77 | reverse complement strand
GATCAGCGGAAACCATCAAGGCCAGCGGGCTTAAGTTCCGCGCGAACAGGCCGGACACAAGACCGTATCTGACAAATTGCCTATCACCTCGAAAAAAGTCTTGCTTTGCAGGAGACATCCACACAGGACTAAGCTGGCATCCAATGCTACAAGTTAAGGGGTGAGAACGAGGGAGCATGCAATTAGGACGCTGCCTTTGTGGAGAGATTGAATTTGGTGTTGAGGGACAGCCAAGATGACTTCTAAGCTGGCCATGGAAGAACTTCGGGAAGCGGCAGTCAGGGGTACATTGCGCTCGATGCCGTCAAATATTTTCGCTTTGTATTTCTGGTGAACCTGCACGAGCAACTTTACCAGCAAGGTCCAGTGATATCATCGCATCCATGGCAAGCCTAAATCTGGGATCCCTTACAGAGCGCTGCTTCAGTTCTGCGATATCCCATTCAAGCACTTCGGTGTCACGTGCCAAAAATGTCGATGCAGATGCTCGATTTCCAGTCAGATAGGCAACTTCGCCGACAAATATTCCATTGGGTATCGAGAACCGTTCCCCAAACTTCTCAACTTCAACCGTTCCATCGATAACATAATAAAGCGTATTAACACGGCTTCCGGCATTCGTTAGTTGATGGCCGGACTTTAGAACCACACGCTTGGCTACACTCATCAGTTTGCGAAAGTCACCAGGTGGTAACAAGTTAAAATGCACATAGATATCGCGGTATCTTTTGGGAATTGCCCAAGTCGACCGGTGATAGAACAAATTCCCCAGACCGATCATGTTTGCAATTCCAGTCGAGGTACTTGCCCACATAGCAGCCCACAATGGTCCACCATCAACCGTGGCGTAGTACCAAATGTAAAGCGCTGTGCCCAGCAAGAGCATTATCCGAAGACCTACTTGATTGATGATCAGATAGCCGAGAACAAATAGCCCCGCTGCCGATAATACGAGCAAATCTGACCAAACAAAGTCTTCAAACATTTTGCGGTTTTAACCAATTGTACCCGCTGGTTGCAAAGACAAAATTTGAGCTCAACGCGGCGACAAAGTCGGCTCTGACAGGCGAGAGAGTCAAACCTCGTAGGGATTGAAAGCACTCGCAGTAGAAAAGCTTGTCATAAAAGTTCTGCGATGGAGAAAATCGCATTGGGTTCAAAGAAGACTTGTGGCAGTGCGGAATGAATAGAAGATCCTGCAATCATTATGTCGGCTTCAGTGGCTTGGGCTTGGTTAAGATCGCGCGTAGATATCGCCCCTCTCCAAGGATTGATGCGGATCAGGACTTCCACCCGAGGGTCTCCAGTATACAGGGAGCGGTATTATCTAAGACTTCGCTTTTGTTTGATTGACTTTTTTGAAGCGTCACTTGGTTTTTCGCGTGTGAATCTCAACCCGGAACTTGATCGCGGAGCTATGCGCTGAGTGCATGACCCATCGAAACATTCGCGGATCTTGATGATTTTGCGGAAATATTCGACCTTACTGAAAGCAGACACATTTCAGAACAGGCTTAAGTCACTTTCAATCCAGTAAGTATGAGGGCAATTTGTCAACCAACGCGTTCCGTGGTTAAGGGATTGAATTGGTTTATACGTTTGACTTGTTGTTGCATTTCTTCATCTCTTATCTTGAACAACATACTGGAGATGACCTTCATCCACGCTCCTGAACGGAGCTTTGGAATCGTCTTATCCCCCGCTGGGTTCTGTAACGTCTAAAAATGACTGATCAGCAACAAACTGACCCAGAACTCAGCGGGGGATGTTGTATACGAGCTTCGTATACCGTGTTCATAAGAGCCAAGCACATAAGACCATCTGTGCAGCGGGCGGCGTCCGTTTTCCCGCATATAGCTCCGACACCCTGATCCTTTCAGATCAAACGCGGTTAAAGCAATGCTTATCGCCTACGCCTTGCAATGTAAGCGACAATGCGTAAGCAGGAGGTTGAGGAAACTCAGAGCCTCCATCCTTTGTTGGATTTGCGAAAACTTCGCCAGGGCCAATTCCCTGTCGGCTTCGACTGCCTCATAGCGCCGGTCTTGGTCCCGGTATCACCGTGTCTAGCCCCTTGTTTCAGTACCAGTGATTTGCGGTTTGTCTAAAAGGGTTTCTGGGACTGGTGGGCGCATGTTCAGAGCATGATGTGGTCTGATCTGGTTGTATTGTCTGAGCCACGTATTGA
>NZ_JBXVVI010000043.1:0-2822 GCF_057219155.1 Roseovarius sp. YIN77 | reverse complement strand
GGGGATCCTATATATGAGTTACAAGTCTGACATTGAGATAGCTCGCGAGGCTGTCAAGCGTCCGATCATTGAGATTGGGGAGAAGCTTGGGATATCGAGCGACAATTTGCTGCCTTACGGGCATGACAAGGCGAAGGTGAGCCAGTCTTTTATCAACTCTGTTCAGGGCAATGAGGACGGCAAGCTGATTTTGGTGACGGCGATCAACCCGACACCTGCGGGTGAGGGCAAGACGACGACGACGGTTGGTTTGGGCGATGGCCTGAACCGGATCGGCAAGAACGCGATGATCTGTATCCGCGAGGCGTCTTTGGGCCCGAACTTCGGGATGAAGGGCGGGGCCGCTGGCGGTGGCTATGCGCAGGTTGTTCCGATGGAAGAGATGAACCTGCACTTTACCGGGGACTTCCACGCAATCACCTCTGCGCATTCGCTGCTCAGTGCCATGATCGACAACCACATCTACTGGGGCAATGAGCAAGAGATTGACGTGCGCCGTGTTGCCTGGCGTCGTGTTGTTGACATGAATGATCGCGCTCTGCGTCAGATCACAGCGTCCTTGGGCGGTGTGTCGAACGGCTTCCCACGCGAAACCGGCTTTGACATCACCGTGGCGTCAGAGGTTATGGCGATCCTGTGCCTTGCCAAAGACCTGAAGGACCTGGAGCAGCGTCTGGGCGACATCATCGTGGCCTATCGCCGCGATAAGACCGCTGTGTACTGCCGCGACATCAAGGCCGAAGGCGCGATGACGGTTCTGTTGAAAGACGCAATGCAGCCCAACCTGGTGCAGACGCTGGAAAACAACCCGGCCTTTGTCCATGGTGGTCCATTTGCCAACATCGCCCATGGCTGTAACTCTGTGATTGCGACGAAGACAGCGCTGAAGGTTGCCGATTACGTTGTGACCGAAGCAGGCTTTGGTGCTGATCTGGGCGCTGAGAAGTTCATGAACATCAAGTGCCGCAAGGCTGGCATTGCGCCGTCTGCGGTTGTGATCGTGGCCACAGTGCGCGCGATGAAGATGAATGGCGGTGTTGCCAAGGCTGATTTGGGCGCGGAAAATGTGGATGCGGTCAAATCGGGCTGTGCCAACCTTGGTCGTCACATCGAGAACGTCAAATCCTTTGGCGTGCCGGTTGTGGTTGCGATCAACCACTTTGTCACTGACACCGATGCCGAGGTTCAGGCGGTCAAAGACTATGTGGCCACCCACGGCTCCGAGGCCGTTTTGTCCCAACACTGGGAGTTCGGTTCCAAAGGGTCGGAAAACCTGGCCCGTAAAGTGGTCGAGATCGTCGATGCGGGCACAGCCAACTTTGCGCCGATCTACCCCGATGAGATGCCGCTCTTTGAGAAGGTCGAAACCATCGCCAAGCGCATCTACCGCGCCGATGAGGTGATTGCCGACAAGAAGATCCGCACGCAGCTGAAAGAGTGGGAAGAGGCCGGATATGGCAACCTGCCGGTCTGCATGGCCAAGACGCAATACAGCTTCTCGACCGATCCGAACCTGCGCGGTGCGCCGACAGGGCATTCGGTTCCGGTGCGCGAGGTGCGCCTCAGCGCTGGTGCTGGCTTTATCGTGGTTGTCTGCGGTGAGATCATGACCATGCCGGGGCTGCCACGCAAACCTGCGTCGGAAACCATCCGCCTGAATGACGAGGGTCAGATCGAAGGACTGTTCTGACGCATTCCCTTTCGCGGGCGCGTGCATTAGATGATCTCTGAACAGTCAATTGATGACGGCTGAGAGATGGAGAGAGATGATGCGCGCGCCTGCTGAATGTCTATCAATGGCCGAGGTAAGATCGGCCATTGATGCGCTGGATCAGGAGGTTGTGACCCTTCTGTCGCAGCGCGCCGCCTATATCGACCGGGCCAGTGAGTTGAAGCTCAAGAACGGCTGGCCTGCGCGGATCCCTGACCGGGTGGAAGAGGTGATCACCAACGCCCGCGCCCATGCGGATCAGGCGGGTCTTGATGCGGATTTGGTCGAGGCGCTGTGGCGCCGGTTGGTGAACTGGTCAATTGACCGCGAGGAACAGGTGCTGGGCCCGGATCGGTCTGGCGAAGAAAGCTAAGGAGAGAGCGATGAGCGCCCAGATCATTGATGGCAAGGCTTTTGCCGCGACGGTGAGAGAGAAGGTTGCAGGCCATGTGAGCCGCCTGAAGGAAGAGCACAACATCACCCCCGGTCTGGCGGTGGTTCTGGTGGGCGAGGATCCGGCAAGCCAGGTCTATGTGCGCTCCAAGGGCAAGCAGACCAAAGAATCCGGCATGAACTCTTACGAGCACAAGCTCGACGTCGACACGTCAGAGGCGGATCTCCTGGCGGTCGTGGACCAGTTGAACAATGACCCGGCGGTGCATGGCATTCTGGTGCAGCTGCCCTTGCCAAAGCATCTGGATGAGGACCTGATCATCAACTCGATCGCGCCGGAAAAGGATGTCGATGGCTTCCATATCTCCAATGTGGGTCTTTTGGGCACCGGCCAGAAATCCATGGTGCCCTGCACGCCTTTGGGCTGCCTGATGATGCTGCGCGATCACCACGGATCCCTGTCCGGTATGGACGCGGTTGTGATTGGACGGTCCAACATCGTCGGCAAGCCGATGGCGCAGCTTCTGCTGGGCGACAGCTGCACGGTAACCATCGCGCATTCCCGCACCAAGGACCTGCCTGACGTTGTCGGTCGCGCCGATATCGTCGTGGCCGCCGTCGGCCGCCCGGAAATGGTCCCCGGCGATTGGATCAAGGAGGGCGCCACCGTCATCGACGTGGGCATCAACCGCATTGAACGTGACGGCAAGAACGTCCT
>NZ_JBXVVI010000042.1:0-4073 GCF_057219155.1 Roseovarius sp. YIN77 | reverse complement strand
TCTCCACCCACTGCTTTGACTTCATTCCATGCTTGTAGGCGGGATTGGCTTTTCCTGCACCATGACCACCCCTTGCGCCATGCATGCGACAGGCGGTCCAGCCGCGGACGGCGGGATTTTTGCATAGAAGACCAGAGCGCTTGGATCGCGCAGTGCATCTTGGCGCCGAATGCGCGCTTTGCATGGGGTTGGTGTCATCTTTCATTCTTGTCCCTCCCCCCGGCCTCAACATTGCCGACGATCGCCTGACCCCCATCCTCAACATTCACGTGCTGAACCGTGACGGTCTGTTTGCCACCCGTGCGGTGCTTTCGAAGCGCCTCCATCTGGGAGACATAAGCTCGGGCTAGTTTCGTATAGCCCGCATAGTGCGTTTTCACCTGTTCAACATTCTCTGTGTGCGCCAGCCATCGGCCTGACCGGATCATCGCCACATGAGTGGCCGCCATCTGAACCGCCAGCATCCGCTCGAAGGTGTCGCGGGGCTGGATCTCTGCCACCGCTGCCAGCATGAAGTTTCGTTCATCATTGCCGGGATAATCGTCGCTGGCTTCATTGTTTTTCAAAACCTTGATGCAATGACCCATCAGCGCTTCGGCCATTTCAGGGATCTTGGTGCCGAAGATGCTTCTCAGCGCATCCTCTGCACCGAGCGCCACCTGCTGTCCGGTTTCCGGGCTTCCGCTGAGGGATACGCCCAACTTCTGCTTCGGCTTTGATGACTTTTGTTTATCAACTGCCTTTGACTTTGGTTTAGTTGCCATGTGCCTCTTGCCTTTCTCCTGCCCTGCAGGGGAGTGGTTATTATTAGTGTTCCGTTTCAGAACCGAAGGAGTGGTCTAAAATGGCCCTGACGGGTTCTGATTTGGAACCATGAGGGGCCCTTCGGTTCTCAAATGGAACCACAGAGGACCCTGACGGGTCCGTTTCAGAACCGCGTTTTGTTTTTTGAGGGCACCAATGACGCCACTCATTGGTTGCACTTTCCTTGCCCTTGGCGCGCTGCATCAACTTTGTCGTCAGCCGCCAACGATGTGCCCGGCGGTGATACCAGTTGCCTTTTTCTTCTTTCACCAGGAAGCCGCGCTCCTCCAGTTCTTGATACGCGCGTTGCACTGTGGCTTTGCCCATCCCAAGCAGCTCGGCCGCTTCATTGAGCGACAGAGACAGTTGCCCGTTGTTCCCGCCATTGAAGCGCGTGTGCAGCTCGAACCACAAGCGAACGGCATTCCCCGACAGAGACCGCCACGCGGTGCTTTTTAGCATCGCGTAGGGGACATTCACATATTGGCCATCATCAGAGCGTTTGCCTTTCCTCTTACGCGCCATCAGTCACCTCCGAAGGTGGCTGGCAGGCGGTCCAGTGCCGGCCATGGGCCATCGTCACTTGCGTGAAGGCCCGGCCAGAGCCGCAAAAGCGTCTTGCGGCACCGGCAGTATGATAGACTGTCCCACCGAGCCGTGCCGTACCGTACACCGGCCCTGCGCTGGATGATCCACTGGTGGTTATCCTTGCAGATAATCACCCGGTATTTGTCGGACCGGATAATAACCGAATGATAGTCGTCGGCGCTTTCGCGGTGGCTCGTAGATGAAGGCAACCTATGCATTGGGTCCGCATCATCTGGGTGCATTTCGATTGGCTTCAACTCAGTCATACTGGATGGCCCCCTTGCGAATGCGAAGGGGCTCCACCGAGTTCGTGCCAGGGCACAGATAGAAGCGCTTGCGGATTTCAGTTGCGGGATGGAGACGTTTTCTGGCATCAGATGAGGTGTCTAGTCTGGCATCCAATGTCAGCAGAGAAGCCCCGGCACCGTGAACGGTGTTGGGGTTTTTCATTACGCGACCTCATTGCTAGGATCGATGCGCCGGGCATTCAGCCAGGCATTCAGGTCTGCACCATAATAAGCAATGCGTCGGCCAATGCGGATAAACGCGGGCCCGACATTGCGGTGCCGCCATTGCGCGAGTTTTTCCCGGCTACCCAGAACATCCAGTTCCGGATCACCAAGCATATAGGTTCGGTTGCTGTCGAAGATCTCTGCCATACGCAAATCCTTTTGGCTGTTGCTGTATGGCTTTCAGTAACCACTTGTGCTGCGGTGCTAAAAGAGTTCTGAAAATGCGATAAGAGGCGTTAAAATAGGGCTTATATTTTGGGCTACAAACTTCTCCTTAAATACCTTTATCCCCTCGGTATTTTTTAATTTCTGATAACGTTTTATAAAGCGTTTCGAAATCTCCCAACTCCGCGCGGCTAGGAGGGCGATTTAAATCTAAAAATCTCTGCACCGAATGGATCGTATCGCCCCGACGTTTTCTGTCTTCTTTTGCCGTTGCAATTTCCGTAATCCATGAATCCGATATTTTCGAGATCGCCCACTCTGCAGGCCCTCTAATTCCGGTTGTAATACCTATTGAATTGAACACTTTTTCTAGAGCAACTGCGTATTTGGTGCTCGGAACATTGTTGTTGGTTCCGAAGCTCGGGCGCGTGAAATGGGTGGTTATATAAATATGAGCCAGCTGTTCTGCGATTGATCTTGCGTAGTAGTCCGGTGCCCTGTGAGGTAAATTCCAATATTCCTCACCCTCTGGTTTCTGCTCTGCCGCATGATGGTGAGCTGTTTTCTTCGTACGCTCAGTGGCTTCAAATAGAAACTGAGCGTAACCATAATACTCAACCATTCTGTGAACCAAATCGGACTTGGAGCCCGCGTATTCGGGATCTTTGAAATATATGTCATCCAGTGCCTCCGAGAATCCGAGCCACTGTAAATTTTCATCGTCCGAATAGTCCAGCAACTCGCCAAGAGCCTCATTTAGTTCACGGCTCGCGTCGCTCACTTTCTTCAATGTATCAATATAGTTCAGATACTCAGACTTACTTGTATGGCGGGTAGGTTTTCCTAACCACATCGGATCTACGATACAAAAATTGAGGTCAGGCAAATCCTTTATCATTTCCCAAATCGCTGTTTCTACCGAAGCGAGCGTTTCAGCGCCGAATTGTGCTTCAGCGTCTCGACGATAAGTATAACTCACCAACCCCCTTCCTTCATTTAGATTGCCTTCTGCATTCGGTTCGTCAGTCATCCAACCCTCACAACTTGCCCGGTTTCACCCGTCAAATAACGACTCCATCTCTCCATTAATTCCCGCCGCCGTTCCAACAAGTCCGATCGTGCGTAGGCGCGCTCCACATCTGATCCCACCTGATGCGCGAGGGCTGCCTCCGCCAGTTCGCGCGGGGCATTGGTGGCCTCTGCGGCCCAATCGCGGAAGGAACTGCGGAACCCGTGCACGGTAACACCCTTGATCCCGATCCGGCGCAACAGCATCAGCATCGACATGTTGGACAGGGGCTGATGGCGTCGCTGGCCTTCGAACACATAGTCAGATGCCATGGCCTTCAACGGTTCCAGGATCGTCAGCATTTCATCTGTCAGAGGAACCCGATGGACTGCCCCGGTTTTCATACGCTCCGCCGGGATCGTCCAAAGCCGGGCGTCAAAGTCGACCTCTGGCCATGTCATCTCCAACACCTCAGAGGTTCGGCTGGCTGTCAGGATGGTAAATCTTAGCGCCTTCGCTGCCATCGCACTTCGGGTTGTTAAATCCGCATAAAAGGCCGGCACATCCCGCCAATCCATGGCGTCGAGATGCTGCACCTTGGCCTTGACCGTTGGCAGAACCTTGGCATCACGAATGGCTATCACCGGGTTTTCACCGGATCGAAAGCCTTTTGATTTTGCCACATCCAGAACCGTCTTAATCCGCTGCGCTAACCGCTTGGCCGTTTCATGTTTGCCGGTCCAGATCGGCGACAGGCACATCAACACCTCAGGCTGATCAATACTGTCCACCGGCATGCGCCCGATCTTGGGGAAAGCATAGTCCCGCAACGTATTCAGCCACTGCTGGGCGTGCTTGGCATTTTTCCAAGTGGGAAGGCGATCTATATGAACCTGACGGCTCAGTTCTTCGAAATTGGGCACTTCCTGAGCGGCATTAAATCGGGGGTTCAGGCCAGACTTGGCCATACGCCGATATTCCAGCGCCCGTTCCCG
>NZ_JBXVVI010000041.1:0-4656 GCF_057219155.1 Roseovarius sp. YIN77 | reverse complement strand
CGCAAACTCGCCAAGATCTTTCCTGCACCGCAGCATCCGCGAAAAGCCTGAAAACAGAAAGGCTTGCGGTCGCAAAAACCAAGCATCAGTCACCCTCATAACACGGTGTTTTTCAACAGAATCGGGCGGTTTGCCGACATTCACCGCGAGCGCAAAGCTAACTCTTCAATTAATGAAAGCGGCCGTTCACGTATAGGAAATCTGAACCGCCAGATTGTTGCGGCTATTTCTGACTTGCGTCTACAATCACGTCCTTTGCACCCCCCAATGCTCGTTGCAGATGCAATATGGTTAGCGGATCGTCCGGCAACTTTCCCATCAAAGCCGCAAATGCCTGACGGGCGTCGGGCGCCCCTTGCTTTAAAAATTCAAACGCCTCTGTATAGGCCTGCATCGCCGGATTTTGTGACATAGCTTCCGTGAAGGGTTCATATGAGTGAATGGTTTCAGAATGCCCGGCGAGTTTCAGTTGGCCAGCTGGTCGTCCAGAAAACTTAGGGATGTGGTCCACCACCGATTGGCTAACACATATCCTTGTTCCCAGAGTTTTGTTGGCAGCTTCCAGACGCGCTGCGGTGTTCACGGCCGCCCCATACGCGGTATAGTCAAAGAAACTTTCACCGCCAAAGTTGCCGATGATGGCAGAGCCAGTGTTGATACCGATCCGGGTGATGCCCAATGGTAAACCCCGGTCCATCCATACTTCCCGGAAACCTTCCGCAAATTGATCAATTTCCAACGCACATGCCACTGCACGTGCTGCATGGTCTGGTTGTTCAATCGGGGCACCAAATGTTGCATGAATTGCGTCACCAATCACCTTCATGACGGTGCCGCCATGATCAAAAATTATCCTCGCCAACCGGTCAAAATATTCGTTGAGAAGTTCTACGATGATGTCAGAATCTGCTGTTTCAACCAGATTTGTGAATCCTGCCAGATCCGTAAACAGGAACGTTGCCTCGCGCCGTTCGCCCCCATTCGGTATTTCCCCACTGTTGCCAGAAACCAAGTCCACAACAGATGGAGAAAAGTATCGAGCCAATGTTGCCCTGGCAAGTTCGGCATCTGCCTTTGCGCGACGCAATTCGCGCGTTTCTGTCAGATGATTGAATGTTTTGTCGATCGTTATCTGAAGGTCTTCGAAATCTATCGGCTTGGTTAAAAAGTCGAAGGCGCCGCGGTTCATTGCCGTGCGGATATTTTTCATGTCTCCGTAGGCAGAAATAACCACGGCTTTGAGGGAACTGTGTTCTTCCGCGAGATGCAGGAGCAATGTCAGCCCATCCATGCGCGGCATATTGATATCGGACAAGACCATGCCAAAGTCCGGGTTCCTGGACAGGGTTTCCAAAGCCTCTTGCCCGCTCCCAGCAAATTCCAACTCTAGTTCACCATTGCGAATTTCTCGCCTGAATTTCTGGCGCAACAACAGTTCCATGTCGGGTTCATCGTCAACCACTAATATGCGCCGCATACTCATTTGGCGGAGTCCAATTGAGAGACTTCTAGGAGTGTCGTTTTGAGTGCAGCAAAATCAACGGGCTTGGATATGAGGGAGATGGCGCCCAATTCCTTTGCTCGATTTCGAGCTCCCGTGTCGCCATAGGCCGAGATCATCATAACCGGCAACTCTGGTTTCATTGATTTGGTTTGCTGCAATAACTCAAACCCGTTCATTTCAGGGATATTAATGTCGGACAACAAAACTATTATTTCATGTTGCACGTCCGACTCTAGGTAATTCAGTGCTTCTTTTGCCCTGTGCGCAAACAGAATTTCGTACTTGCCCCTACGGATTTCGCGCCGAAATTGTTGGCGGAATAGTTCCTGTGCGTCGGGTTCATCATCTACCACCAGAATTTTATGTACCAATATGATTTCCTAATTCTTAGGGGTGTGAGTTTTCGGAAAATGAACTGAAAAACGTGTTCCCTCGTCTGGTGTGCTGTCAAACTCGATGTGCCCGCCATGAGTTTTGACGATGTCAAAGCTCATCGATAGACCCAGACCAGTACCTTCGCCTGTGGGTTTGGTCGTGTAGAACGGTTCAAAAATTTTCTTTTGATCTTCTACGGATATTCCAGCCCCATTGTCGACAACGGAAACAATATAGAAATCACCCTCGGTCAGACAGGAAACTTTCAACCGCGCCTGATCGCCCCCCGCTGCCTCAGATTTTCCGGCTGCGTAAATGCCGTTTGAAAACAAATTCAGAAATACGCGCTGAAGCTCTTGTGCCACACCGGATATGTTCCCCTCGTCGTCGCACCACTCTATTGATATGTCGACATTGACGGACGGGTCAGTCGCGCGTGCCCCGTGATATGCAAGGTTTAATGCTTCTTCGACGAGCGGCTTTAACCTTATGTTTTCATGTTCTCCCGTTCCTTCTCGGGAATGAGCCAACATGTTTTTTACAATGCTATCGGCCCTTGATCCGTGTTGATCAATTTTGACCAGATTTTCACGAACGGTTGTTAGAAGATCTTCTGCTACTTCTTTGTCGCTTTTGTCAGCATATGTTGCCGAACCGTCCAAACACTCTGCAAGCTCATCCAGCATTTCCGTCGAGAGTTTTGAGAAATTATTTACAAAATTTAAAGGGTTCTTGATTTCATGGGCAATACCCGCTGTTAGTTGGCCGAGCCCTGCCATTTTTTCAGAGTGGACCAGTTGTTCTTGCGCTCTGCGAAGTTCTGCAAGTGCAGCAACGGCTTGATCACGGGCTTTCCCGAGTTCTTGTTCCATACGTTTTCGGGCATCAATCACATAAATGGCGTTCAACCAACTTTTCTGACCTTCATAAATCAATGATCTTGTTGAGATTGTCACCCAGAATTCGTTCCCCTCGATGTCATTCATCAAGGCCTCAAAATCATTTAGTTCTCCGTCCAATTTTACTTTGCTCAAAATTTGATTGGGAACGTCCGGGTCGATAAAAAAACTGTCCAACTTTACATCGGAAAGCGCCACATCATCACGCAAACGAAATTGGGCTCGGGCTGCGGGCGTGATCTCTAAAGGCGTGTTGTAATGGGCCAGGATCATCGGAAATGGAATGGCATTAATCACGTTGCGTTGCGTTTCACTGATTTCCATTTGTCTGTCGCGTTCTTGCTCAGCGACCTGAAACTGTGCCACACGAAGTTGTTCTTCAGCTTCAAACTTGGCTTGCAAGGCCTGAGTATTTGACCGTGATTGTTTAATCGAATGTACGCGCCTTTGTTGTGCCTGATGGGCGAAATACGAAATCGTCAGATACGCAAGGATGAATAGAACCGAAGCACCTGCAGGCGGCAGAACTCCTACCCATAGAACCGTCAACCAGATCAATCCCAATGTTGTAAATCCGAACCCCATGGAAACATTGATCGAATTGATATTGGTTGTCAGAAAGGTGCCAATAAAGGCCAGAAGCAAAGCCACCATATGAGTCTTTTCGTCACCGGTAGCGATGATGATAGATAGCATAGCCCCCCAGCCGAAGCCCATGATGACGGCAAAATACAAAAATGACCGGATGCGCTTAGGTGAAATGTCCTTGGGTCGCTCTTTATGCCTCAACCGGAAAAAGCTCCGCATGGCTAAAAACACCATGACGCCAATCAAGCCTGCCGGCAGCCCCGCCCAGCTCAACAAAACCGTGTATCCCAGATTCGCCAACAGAATGATAAATGCAAACGACATCCCGATCAGAATTCTGGGAGATGCCAAAGCGACTTCAACCGCCTCGTCTATTCGTAACTCGCGTTCGAGTTCGGTGTCATCCGTCACGTCAATAGCCCCAATCGCATCACTGGCCAAACTTCAATTCGTGCGCTGCAAGCAATCTATTTCTTATTTCTAAGCCAATTCTTTTTGCAAACAAAGTGCTTGATTTTTCTAAGGGCAATTGAATCAACACCCTAACTAATTCTGACGCGAATAGATAATCCACTGTCCCATGATACTGTCGTGATCGATACCAGACGAGGAATTTGAAAATAGCCACCAGACGATTAAAGTCGCGTGATGTCATCGTCCTCGAAATGACTCTACATTCAACACTGAATGTGTAGCTGTAGTTAACGACAGTTTGGGTAGGCTACAGCGCAACATTGGCTCACCCTAGAGTTCGCGTTCGCAACGAAAGTCGGCAATGCGGGCTGCGACCGCAGCATTCGAGCGGGGTGCTGAGAGTCCGGTTTGGGCCGTCTTCGGCAATCCCAACTATCAGTCCTTCTCTAAGCATTCTAAAGCCTTTATCGGTGTTGTTTCGCCTTTGAGCAACTGATCGAAGATCCCTTTCAGCAAATACTCATCCGCATTGGAAACTGTGGTTCTGTTTCTGTGGACTTCTGAAGTGGCCTCCACGATCTCTCGCATGCAGAATCCCAAATCCTGATCATTGAAGTGGCGTTTCAGGTCATACCATTCAATCGCCATGGTTGGTGACTCAGGTAAGTCATGCGTTCGTCGGGCGTGGTTCCAAACTGTGCGAAAATACTTGAGAAGGTGATTGGCAGCGGAAGGGCGATCAGCCATCGAGCGATGCCGATCAGCCACCATCTGCTTGCTGATCTCGTCCAACGGCAGACGCATCCAATCTTTCAAGTGCAGTTCGAACTGCTGGCGCATACTTTGTTTGTGATCGTCAGATCGAAGCTTCGGTCG
>NZ_JBXVVI010000040.1:0-6942 GCF_057219155.1 Roseovarius sp. YIN77 | reverse complement strand
ATACGTGGCTCAGACAATACAACCAGATCAGACCACATCATGCTCTGAACATGCGCCCACCAGTCCCAGAAACCCTTTTAGACAAACCGCAAATCACTGGTACTGAAACAAGGGGCTAGACAGAATAGCCATCGTCACGTTCCCGAGATCGAGAATAGAAACAGTGTCACTGGCGACGAACCACGGGTCTTTATCGATCATCACGACGCGGATTGAATTTGAGTTGAAAGTCACGATGATACATACGGGCCAACGTCTGCTATGCGGGACGAAACGGACATCCGAGGCAAGTCCTTATCATGCGCTCGGATGGCGGGTCACATAGTCTACAGTTCGTTGCTGCCAGTCCGTATCAGGCATATGAAGAGTTATCGTTGACCTTGATTTCGTTCGCTCCCACCAACTAGCCAGTTTCGGAGAAGACTCACTAATTTGTCGCCATTCCGGTGTTTCAGTCATGTATTTCAGCGCCCCTGCTACGACGATGTCGGCTAGGTCAAAGTCAGTGTCTCTTGCACCAAGATAGTCGCCTATGACTTTTGCAGCTTTGCACATCTCTGGCATCCGCGCCGAAATGAGTTCTTCATCTACAGCGTCACCAGCCATAGGGTTGAAGAGGCGATTGGTTGCAAGCACCGGTACCCAATTCGGCCATGCATAGCTGATGGTTGTCGATATGACTTCCCACATCTTGGCGAGGGCAACTGGATCGCTCGGAGTTAGTTTTGGACCGTCAAACGCGGTTTCGAGGTACATCATTATAGCGATGGTCTCGGTGAATCTGATGCCCTCGTGCTCAAGCACAGGCACCTTGAAGAAAGGGTGTTTGCCGACGTACTCGGGATCTTTGTCATACCCATCCCACGATGCAACCGATTTGAAATTATAGTTCAGACCTTTTTCATCAGCTGCGACCAACGCCATTCTGGTGTACGTGCTGGCCGGGTACCCAAAGAGGGTCGGTTTGCTGGACATAACTGATACTCCAATGGGAAACATAGCAATTTCATAACATGCTCGAGGTATCGCGCAAAATGTCTGCTTCGGGCTCATTACGGACATCCGACGGTTTTGGTAGAGTTACTTGGCCTATCAGACACCAACAATGACAGCTAAGCGGACGAAGCACCCGTTCGCTGCGCTGCGGCGCTCGCTAACTCGGTGAACGAACGCCATTCGGACAAGGTCGCCAACTATTTGTAACAATACGTCGTGAGGTTCTGAACCTTGCGCGGACGACACGTCTTTATCCTCAGTACCGGCCTCGCAGAATTCTTGCGCAACGTGGAATGCTGTGTAACCTGACGTCGCACCTAATGTGAGGATTCTGACGATGGCCGGAGATGGCAAACATGAAAATGAGAGCATTTGGGATTCAGCCGCTCCGGGCTGGGCAAAATGGGAATCCGCTTTAATGGGAGCCGCCGCCGAAGCTACGGAACAAATGCTGGATGCGGCCAACGTAGAAATGGGAATGAAAGTGTTGGACCTCGCCTGTGGCGCAGGCAGCCAGACGATTCAAGCCGCGAAGCGTGTTGGGCCGACTGGCCAGGTTGTCGCAAACGACATCGCAAAGAGAATGTTGACCTTTGCGAAATCAAACGCCGCCGACGCGGGACTGACCAATGTCGAAACACTGCACGGACCAGCGGAAGATCTCTCCGAAAGTGGGCTGCGCGTCGATGCGGCAACCTGCCGACTCGGCCTGATGCTGTTCCAGTCGCCTCAAGACGCGCTCGCGGCCGTGCGAAGCGTCTTGGTGGAGAACGGGCGCCTCGCTGTTCTTGTGGTGGCCTCGCCGCAGGATAACCTGCTGTTTTCAAAAACCATGATGATAGCACTAAAACATGCCGGGAAGACCCCGCCGCCGCCGGGTTCACCAGGGCTGTTTGCATTGTCAGACCCTGCGAGACTAGAGAACTTATTTCAAGCGGCCGGGTATATCGACACTAGGGTCGAGCAGGTTGTCGCCCGGATGTCCATCGCATCGGTCGGGGACGCGCTAACCATGATGCAGGAGGCATTTGGTGCCTATCGCGCAGTGTTGGCGGATCTAGACGACGAAAAACGCGATGTGGCTTGGGGCGAAATCAGGGACTGCATTGGACAGTTTTCGAGCCAAGGCGGTGTTAATGCGGATATGACCTTCCTTCTGGCTTCCGGGACCAACCCGCCAAACTAAAAACAGATCAAGGATGCCGTTCGAGATGCCTATCTGGATGGCGAAGTCGACGGCCCGCGCTCATATGTAGCGACAGCGTAGATTGCGGCCGGGCGACGATAAAAGTGGATCTTTGTGGTCTGAATTGGGCTCTTAACAGTCATCTGACAAAACCACTCAAGTTCTCACTTCAAGCCCAACACTCGCATCACCTATAGTCATCTGAATGCCATTCTTGAGCTTCAACCATATCTGCACCTTCGACTTCATCCCGCTACCCTCACGACGTACCCTTGCCTCATCAACCACTCGGCGCACCCATTGGTTTGCTTCGGGGATAGACAGAAAGATCAACTCTGAGGGCACCGCTCCGTGAATACGAGTGGAACGTGACACCGTTTCCATGTTGCGTTTGATTTCTTCGAGGTCTGCCTCGGCGGATAGGATGGTTCTCTCAAGTGCCGCGTTGTGCCGGTCAGTTCGCATCGCCATACGCCGTTCCAGTGTGTCGATTGCCTCGAGTAACAGACCCTCAAGGCCCTCTGCCTCTTCACTGGTTTCTACCCCGAACGCTTTGATCACTTCGGGCCAATCATCCATGAGTACCTGATCCACGATCGATACTGCACCGATATACTTGTTCGTGACCCGGTCCACGTATGAGATGGATCGGTTGTTTCGCTTGGCCTTACTTGCATTGCCTTCATCCGATTTGAGGACCCCCACGAGACGGCCCCTACAGATACCACCTGGCTGATATCCCGACGGGCCAGTGTACTTGGTTTGGACACGATGGCGCACACGCCTCTCGATTTCCTCATCTACGATCCGAGGGTAGTAGTCCTTCACGGTATCGATGATCACTCGATCTTGCTTGGTGCCCTTACCGATCTGCAGAGTTCCGTAAGGTGTGACCTCACGCACCAGCATGTAGATCAATGCCCCCGTCCACTGCGCCCGACCAGATAGGGTGGTGACACCCCTGTTCCTCAGGTCTGTAGCAATGGTGTTCGTAGGTTCACCATCGGCGTACCTCTGGAACAACTCGCGTACGACCTTGGCTTTCTCTGGGATGACCTTGAAGGAGCCTGTGTCTAGGCTCTCGCCCTCAAACTTAATCCACGCTGGGACTTTGGTGGATCGCTTACGCTTACCTGCCTTGACCTTCTCGGCATTACTCTTCCAAGCAGCACCCACACGTTCGGACTTGAACTTACTTTCCTGATTGGCCCTCTCAAACCCCACAATCATCGTGATCATATCGACCAACTCAAGCGACTCACCTGCCCGATACATTTTGTTATCGCTTAGGGTAACAACATTGATCCCGGCCTTAGTGATCCGTTTGATTAGGAGATAACCCTCCTCGAAGTGCTGGCGGCTTAGACGGTCTAGGTTTTCCACTAAGAGAATGGAGCCTTGTTCAATGATCCCTCTTTCAACTGCCTCCAAGAACGCCCCGAGTGCGCCCACATCAGCGTTAGCCCCTTTGTAGGCTGACACTCCCAAATCCTCGAAGGTCTCAGTTGATAGGTTGTAGCCTTCCCGGTCACACCATTCCCGCGCTCTTTTCGTCTGGCGCTCTACTGAGTTGCCTTCCTTCTGCCCTTCACTCGAGAAGCGAATGTAAGAATAGCAGGTCGGTAGCGATTGATTGGGCATGGAGTTGTTCATGACGCCTCCTCAAGGTGTTGTCAAAGACTGGAAGCATCAAGTCCAACACGAAGCTGGACCTGATGTGTTTCGTGGGAGCCTCCTCTCAACAGCACTCCCTGCCTGAGCAACACCCAGGCTGATTATTGGTCAGAGGAGATCGTACTGTGAAGCAACCGAGGCTATATCAGCGATCTTACCCTCCAACGCGTAGAACTCATCGTCAGTGTATTGTTCGGCTTTGCAGCCGAGAGCCTGTGCATGTTCTTCTCTGAGGTCACATATAAACTCATCAACCCCCTCAATTGTGAGAATTGAAGTGCCATCCTCAGCACGTTCTCCGGTTTCAATGCCGCAACGCTCTATGATGTGGGAAAGTGTTTCTTGAGTGGACTTGAAGTATTGCAGTTTCATTAAATGTTGTTCCTTTTGAAGATAGGCCGATACGGCCCTACTTGGTTTTGATGTGATGAAAACGCTGGAAGGGATTGAAACAAAACGAAATCTAAGAGCATCTCAACGCCAAACCACCGGCCTCACCACAACCCATATTGGCATCCCCCACATAATGTCAACACCCTGATCTTGGGTCCCGGAGGCTACTACTTCGGAGACTACTGGCGCATGGGCCTACCGCTGGAAATTCTGGTGGTGATCGTGAGCATCCCTGCTCTGCTGTATTTTTGGCCCCTATAACTCTTTGTTATTAGCAGTTTAGAGATGTCCTAGATGTCTCTCGACAGCTCAACGCCAACCTCTTGCTCTCTCTCAGAACCATTAGCGCCGTCAAGGACCTAGCTGAGATGGCTAAGAAGGGGATGTCATTAACCTTCAGAAACGAGCAACCTCCCTGCCCTCTTGAGGATACATTGCCGGCCAAAAATTAGTTGTGATAGGATTCGGAAAATTGATGCTAAGGAATAGTTTTATGGATGAGCGCGAAGACAATAAAGTAATGGGCCGCATCAGCGGAGAACAACATGAGCCGGAGCAAGCAGACACAATGCTGATGCGTCTGGTTTATATGGTGCTGATTGCCATCATGATTTCACTTGCGCAAACCATCCTTGGAGCAGCGACAGTGGTGCAGTTCATAATCATGTTGATCAATAACAAGCAGCCGAATGAGCGTTTGTCAGAATTTGGTACCGACCTGGGTATTTGGATCGCCAAAGCCGCAAGGTATCAGACTGCTGCCAGCAATGTGAAGCCTTGGCCTTGGACCGAGTTGGACTAACGTAAACTGTAGGTAATCACATCGGGTCCAAAGCGATCGCCGATTGCTGAGATTCCACATCATACAGGTGTTGGAAATCCTTGGCAGCCATCACTGCCAGTCAATACCACTCATGCTCTGAGACAGGGCATCTCGAATTGCTTCCACTTCTCCAACTCCGTCATGGGGACGGATTGCCAGGTCAATTCTTCGGGCTGCGTTGTACCCTTGCGCCGCAAAGATATCAGGCGCCATTGACCAGGCCTCCATGACTCTCGCCGCAAAGCCCGAAACATCCTGCCGATCTGACCATAACGCCAGATCAGGTAACAAACCGGGATAGAGGATGATTGTTTGATCCGTTGTGCCAGGCAAGGAGGGAATTGCGGCGACATCGGTATCGAGCAGGAGTAAAAGATCAATCTGACCCCGATGCGTATTCTTAAGCTCCGGAAGGGTGAAGGACCGATCATCCAAAAAGGGGATGATCTGCACGTCGACACCGCCAAGATGGCCGTCAGATGTTTCGTCCGGATGGGCATCACGTTCGTCTGCAGCCAAAAGCACCCCACGCACCGCCGAGACAATCCTGTCTTTAGCATCGTCACCCACGGCGTGGACGCCGAGAGAGAATTCGTGAGCAGCCGCTCGATCCAATGATAAAAGGACCAGCATCAGAGTGATGAAAAAGCGCATCATGCGTTATCCTCCCCGTCGCCGCGTCGATCCCGGCCAGTTGGTGTTCTGGCTATTGTAGCTCCGAACCGGTGCCAGCGCACTACTTCCATCTTTCTTTATGGGAAAACACTCCCGCCGGAGGCATAAACGATGGATCAATGCCTGCGGATAACCCCACCACCGCAATACCGTTAAAATACCGACGCAATACCGACGCGCTATTTTCGGGGGTTCAGGCCGCCAAAAACGCCCGCATCGCGGCCTCAAATTCGCGAGGTTTGTCGGCATGCAACCAATGCCCTGCCCCCGGGATTTTGGCAAATTTGGCAGCGGGGAACAGCTCCTTGATCCGGGGCCGGTATTCGGGTTTCACATAGTCGCTCTCAGCCCCCGACAGGAACAGGGTTGGGCCGTCAAACTGGCCCTCGGCACCCTCAGGAAATCCAACAATATCAGGCATTTCCGCCTCCAGAACCTCCAGATTCAGACGCCACTGTACCGGGTCTGATTTCAGGTTCAGAGACTGCAGCAAAAAGGCCCGAACGCCCGGCTCATCCACCAGTTCCGCGAACCTACGATCTGCCTCCGACCGCGATGTAAGTCCTTGTAAATCCAACTCTTTCATCGCCTTCGCCAGATGCGCCTGCGTGTGTTGATAGGCCACAGGCGCAATATCCGCGACGATCAGCTTGCGGATCACTTCAGGCCGGTTCAACGCCATAATCATCGACGCCTTACCGCCCATCGAATGGCCGACCACGTCGGCAATTCCGCCAATGTCTTCAATGACTTCGGCCAATTCCCCTGCCATGTCGAAATAGCTGTTTGTGTCAAACCACGGGCTTTCACCATGATTTCGCATATCAACAGAAACCACCTCACGCGTGTCACCCATCCGTTTGGCAATCACACCCCAGTTCCGGGCCGATCCATAGAGCCCATGAACGATCAGAAGTGGTGGTAAATCAGAGGCTTGACCGATTTTTACATATCTCAGCATAGCCCAGTGATACCCGGTCTAACACGCGGTTTCCACCCGCCTTTTCTGCACCGCACAACAAAAAACGGGGGCCATTGCGACCCCCGTTTCAATTTGCTTATCCGCTATCTTACAAGTTCGGATAAAGCGGGAATCTGGCGCAGAGCTCTGCGACTTTGGCGCGGACGGCGGCCTCGACCTCGGCGTTGCCGTCGGGGCCATTGGCGGCCAGGCCGTCAACAACTTCGACAATCA
>NZ_JBXVVI010000004.1:0-163055 GCF_057219155.1 Roseovarius sp. YIN77 | reverse complement strand
ATGCCCTCTGGCGGCCAGAGCCAGGTTTTGGCCGATCCCTCGGCTGGAAAACCCTACCAGTTCTGTGCGGACAATTTTGGACTCGAAATTGCGAAAAAATGGAGTTTTTCAACAGTATCAGCCCATAACCGTCCTTCAAACCGGGGGGACTCCAAACCGGGGGGACTCCATTCTATCGATGTCTGAGGTTGCCTTGGTTCTCTTCGAGCTCATTGGCTCACGATGGGGTTGGCTGGAGGTAGGTCGGCAAGGTTGAAACCGCAATCTAGCCGAAGCCGCTGCTACAGAATCGACGCCGTGTCCTACGCCCTCCCTCGGGCATCGTTCCCGCTGGGAACTGGTGTTTGGAATCCTCGTGTTGGTCTTTGCAGTCTCAGGCCGCTCTGAAATCGGTTTGATTTCGCATGATGGCATGAAGAATGATTGCGAGACGTCTGGCCAAAGCCGCGCGCGCCTTTCGCATCTTAGACCTGGCAGCGATTGCCAGCGCCCATGACTTCAGCTTGAGCGGTGCTGCACATCTAATCAGCATGACGTTCGCTGCCTCGTAAAGGAGGGTCCGAATTCTGACATCACTTCGTTTCGAGATGCTCCCGGTATAGTCGACTTCACCAGATTGGTGTCGTTGTGGGACCAGCCCCAGATAGGGCCCCACATCGCGCGATTTCCTGAAGCGATGCGGGTCATCAATGGCTGCGGCAAAGGCCAATGCAGTAATGGGGCCAACGCCTGGCACGGTCACACCGCTTTTCAAGCAAATCGGCGGCCGCCCATTTCCGATCAATTCAAAGAACAAGAGCCTTTATCACGCAGCGGCTGTGTTCTCGAACAACTTCGCAACGGTTTTACAAGCTATCGCACGAGAAGCTTGGGACGCCGCTGGCGTACCGATTGAGGTTTCTCAGGAGCTGAACAAAAAGCTGCTACAAGCAACGTTCGAGAATGTCGTTGCGAAGGGCAAATACGACAACCAGTCCACGGATCTGATTGTCGATTGTGACGCGTCGCCCGACCAGCTTCTTGCGTGTCGCAATGTGCGCGCGGACAGCATGGGCGGACAGCGATTTGACATGTGTCGGTTTATAGAACCCAGTTCGCGCCAGATGTGCCAGTCCACGAGCATCATTGTGATCTGTCTTGTGCCCCGCCAAAGCCTTCAAAGCCTGATAGGCCTGCCTGCTCTCTATGCACTGAACAGAAATGCCAAGTTCAACAAGGCCGTGATAGAGCATCGGGGCCATCCTACCGGTCTCGAATACAACACCTTTGCATTCTGGCCCGCAAGCGAGAAAATCGCTGATCGCCATTGGCGACGTGGCGGTCTTTCCTTCCCGGATCAGAACCCCTTCGCGATCCAAAACGCAGATGTGTGTGTCTTCCATCGAGACATCCAATCCAGCAAAGTATTCCATCTCTTAGCTCCTCAAAATGACGTATGATCCCAACCTTACCGTGGCTTCAATCGGCGGGATGATGATTACGACATGTTGAAAAACAAAGTGTTGCTGGTGCAGAAAGTACTGATTGAATAAGTGCGCGAGCGCCTTTCTTGTCAGGCTTTGCGCGTTTGCTGCGGTGTAGGAAAGATCTTGGCGAGTTTGCGGGGGTTTTGGGCGGTGGCGGCGAGTTGGAACTGTTCTGTCGCGCCTTTGGGTCCTCGGAGCCGCATCATCCGCAAACCGATGTATCGTTTCAGATGGGCAAACAGCATTTCGACCTTCTTTCGGAGCTTCATTGAGATGTCATATTGGCGTGTCTTTGCGATGTCGCGTGCGACGTCTCGGGCGGCTTCGTGCACGGGCCGCATGAGGCGTCTCCCGTGGTCTTTTGGGTAGCATTGCGGCCTCAAAGTGCATGCGTCGTAATCTTGCTTGGAGGCGCGGTATCTTGTGAACCCATCTTTGCCGCCATTTGCTTTTGGTGGCTTTGAGAAGTTCCGCCGATATGTTTGCAGGGCTTTACCGTTCGGGCAGATATAGCTGTCGGTCGCCTGGTCGTAGACAAAGTCTTCCCGCGAGAATATGCCGTCGGTGCGTTTGGATTTGTCCCAGACCGGGATGTGTGGCGCGATCTTGCGGTCCTCGACCAGCCAGCCGAGCATCTCGGCCGATCCGTAGCCTGTGTCGCCGACAAGCTTGTCGGGTTTAATCCCGAAGCGCTCCTGCACCCTGTCAATCATGTCCCTCGCCGCACGCGCCTCAGCGGGCCGGATAGGAGCCGTCGATTCGACGTCCACAATGACCGCATTATCCAAATCCACCAGATAGTTGGTGGAATAGGCAAAATACGTGGCACCGCCGTCAGCCTCCGTCCAGCGCGCGGCTGGGTCCACAGGCGAGATATATTTAGAAACGGCATCAGTAGATGCGCCGAAGGCTGCGTCGTCGAGTGCCTCAAGATACTCATCCACGGCGCGGGATGTCAGATCTGGCGGCAACCTTCCTTGCTATCAACGCCACGCGTCTGATTGACATTCGCCGGGATCAGACTGGAATCAACACCAAAGTTGTGACCACCAACCAGCCCCTCATCCACGCAACGCCGCAAGACAGTCTCAAACAGGTGCCGGAACAGGCCGCTTTCTCGGAAACGATCATCGCGGTTCTTGGAGAAAGTCGAATGGTCCGGCACCGGGTCAGCCAGATCGAGCCTGCAAAACCAGCGATACGCCAAATTGACATGGACCTCTTCGCAAAGCCGCCGCTCAGACCGGATGCCCTGGCAATAGCCAAGCAAAGGCATCCGGATTATCAGTTCAAGATCAATGGAAGGACGGCCATGTGAACTGTAAAACGGCGCAAGTAACGGTCGCTCTTCAGACCGGTCAAGGAAACGATCAATCCAGCGTATAGGATGATCCTGCGGCACAAACTCTTCAATTGAGAACTCATAAAACAGCGCGCTTTGAGCCACCTACCTCGGTCCCACCATCGTCAAACCCTCCACTCTCAAATCGAGAGAATCAGAGCCTCGGCAACCAATCAACTGACTTTTTCAACAGTATCCTTAGCGAAGACCTCATTCAGCATTGGTTGGCAAAAGCCCCTTGGCTTTCGAGAGAAAGGCCATCTAAATGAAATGAGAGACCGGAAAGCAAGCGTTACAAGCCCATGTGCTGGCTGTACCGTTACCGTTCTGAGTGCTAAAAACCTGCGGAATATCCGTAGATTGCGCACTCGCAGCAGTCGCCATCATCAATAGCGGGGCGGCGATGATGCACCATTTATAGAAATTGCCGCGCTTGGGGCGTGCTGTATCTGCCTGCATTGTTTCCTCCATTTTGTCTCTCACCTGAAAACATTCCCCGTTACCCTGGGGAAACTTAAAATAAAACGTTAACAGAATCCACGCAGATATAAGTCTTTTTAAATCAAATGGATAGGGTATGTAGGCTTGTTGAAAAATTACACATACAGACTGCGCAACGCCTTTGTAGTTCAGCACTGAGCCACCATACAGGCCAGAAAAATTGTTCCTAAATTAGTTACAGATCGATTTTAGATTTGGGGCTGTTGCCGATTTTGACCCACACATCCCAAAGATAAAGCCCGACAGGCTATATCTGCCGGCCTTACCCTTACTTAACCAGCACGTTTTTGAACTGCCAAGGATCGCTTTCATCTATGTTATCCGGGAATTGCGTTGACCGATCTGTCAGCGGGGTCCAGTCCGTATAGTGCGCCTCGACCGGGCCCAAGTATGGCATCTGGATTTCCAGACAGCGGGCATGGTCCATTTCGTCCGTCTCGACGATCCCGGCCTCAGGGTTTTCCAGCGCCCAGACCATGCCCGCCAAAACCGCAGAGGTTACCTGCATCCCCGTAGCATTCTGAAACGGGGCGAGGCCCCTGGTTTCCTCATTCGACAGGCGCGAGCCGTACCACATGGCGTTTTTCTCATGGCCATAAAGCAGCACGCCCAGTTCATCGATGCCCTCGACAATCTCGTCGACCTCTAGGATTTGATGTTCAGTCTGCACCTTGCCTGATCCGAACATTTCGTGCAGTGACAACACAGCGTCATCGCTGGGGTGATAGGCATAATGGCAGGTCGGGCGGAATTCCGGTGCGCCGGGGTCGCCGAGGGTGAAGTAGTCAGAAATCGAAACTGATTCATTGTGGGTGACGAGGAAGCCGAATTGCGGCCCCGGCGTTGGGCACCACGTACGCACCCGGGTATTGGCACCGGGTTGATCCAGCCAGATCACCGACTGACAGCCCTCTGTATAGCTGTGGGCATTGGCGGGCTTCCATTTCTCATGGGTGCCCCAACCCAGTTCCGACGGTTGGTGGCCTTCAGAAATGAACCCTTCGACAGACCATGTGTTGACGAAGACATCGCGCGGACGGGGTCGGGTGCGGGCTTGGGTGTCGCGCTCAGCAATATGCACACCTTTGACGCCAAGGCTTTGCATCAGTCTGCCCCAGCCTTCGCGGGTTTGGGGGACCTCTGTCGTGTGGCCGGTATCCTTGGCGAGGATCATCAGTGCCTCTTTCACAAACCAGCTGACCATGCCGGGGTTGGCCCCGCAGCACGAAATGGCGGTGGTGCCGCCGGGGTTTGCCGCCTTCTCGTCCCGCACTTTTTGGCGCAGCGCATAATTGGTGCGTTCTGCGTTGTCCTCTGTCCCAAAATAAAAACCCAGCCAAGGTTCAACCACCGTGTCGATATAGAGAACCCCCATCTGGCGGCACAGTTTCATAATATCCAGTGATCCGGTATCAACCGACAGATTCACGCAAAACCCGCGCTGTTCCTGAAACAAGGTCCCCAGCACCTGACGCAGGTTTTCCGGGGTCAGGGCGGTATCGACAATGTTGATACCTCGGGATTTCAGATAGTCGTGGTTGTCGATGTCGGGTTCGATCACCGTCAGCTTATCAAAGTCGAAATCGAAATGACGTTCGATCAAGGGTAAGGTGCCACGCCCAATCGATCCAAAACCAATCATGACGATCGGGCCATCAATGCGCCCATAGTTAGGATAAGTGTCGGTCATTTTCGCCCCCCGCTCAGCTTTGTCAGAACCTTGGGTCTGGCAAACATGGGCCGTTGGGTCAATGGGGAATTGAATTGCGCATAGATGCAACAGGGCCGCGCCCGACCGCGGGTGGGCAGTGGAACAGATGTGGCAGACAGTTTATCGCGCCGGTGCATCTGAGATTGGTGAGGCCGTATGGCATTGCCGAAGCGCCCGCCCATGAGGGCGGTCGGGCGCGGCCCGGCGGCGCGAAGCGCCTTGATTCCGGGCTGAAGAAACGCTCTCTCAATTACAAAATACCTACAGCCACAACTGCAACAAAAACCGCTCATAGTTGTGCCGTAATCCGTGCGTATCTCGAGAATGAACTACAACTTAGAGGCGTTTTATGAAGTTAAAACTATTTCTATCATCCATTCTTTGCACAACGGTTTTTTTATCTGGATGTTCATCAACTCCAAAAGTGGAAAAGCCGATAACACTTACCACAATCGAGGAACGGAACAATTATCGCAAAAGTTTTCTTATTCCTGGAACGGATCAATTTGGCCAGAAGGTTCACTTAAATGTGCATGTCGCTACTATGGCAGTTAAGCCATATCTATACTCAAGTACCGGTACTGGGCTTGGCTATCCGATTGACGTAGAGATTGGACCTAACCGATTGTTCATTTCTAAAAGCAGTGATCCTTCTGATTGGTTGGCGAATGACGATTCAGCTAAAATCTCAAGCACATTTGGCCCCAACACCAACAAAGACCTTATCCACAGATACGCGCGTGCTGTCGCAGCTTCTACTTTTTGTCGCGGTGGCCGCTTGGCAGACAACACAGTTGGGACAAGAGTTAATAATCCCGAAGAAATTGCCAAAATACTTGCCGCCAACAATGGTAATGTGTTCGGGGGAACAATACCACCTGGCGTAACCCCGACCCCGATCCCTGTCGTGGATTGGACACCATATGCGGGTGGAGAGTGGCGTGTTCGTCTACGGTGTTCGCGCTGGAGGCAAGAGTAAATGCCTTTCTTTAAGTCAGGAATTTTTATTCTTGCTATGGTAACCCTCGTGGCTTGTTCGGCGGGGTATTCGGAGAAGGAATGGGCGGAGAAAGAAAGGGCTGAAGCTGAAAAGATTGCCAGCTATCCGCCGGAAACTTTCACCAAGGCTGGACTACGACAACGTTATTCGGGTGCCACCATTCTGGATTACAGCAAACAGCATGGCACGCAGGTTGAATACCTATCACCGGATGGCAAAGCCTATCTTTGGTATCCGGGAAACCAAGGAATCGTCTTTGGTGAATGGAAAACCGAGGACCCGCCCGAACACGCCAGATACGGTCGCATCTGTTTTCGATATGGGGTGAATGCATACAATCCTGTCACCAGACAGATGGGTGGGTATTTTCAGTGCGTGCCGGGCAATCGCAATATTGTGCACGAAGACGAATACACACGCGGTGATCCCTTCAATTTGAAAAGCGGGCGCATCCCCTATGTTCTACCCAAAGAGCGTCAATTCTCATTCGCTCAAATCGGTCGTCGGTTGGGCATTACCATCACACCAGTGCACTGAAGCTTAGGATCTTTCCAGTAACAAAAAAGCCGCCCCAAGGGCGGCTTTTCCGTATTATTGACACGATCTGAACCTTAGTTCTGAGCGTAGTATTCGATCACCAGGTTCGGTTCCATCATGACCGGGTATGGCACGTCGCCCAGGCCGGGGGTGCGCACGAAGGTGGCGGTCATTTTGGAGTGGTCGGCGTCGATGTAATCGGGCACATCACGTTCGGCCAATTGGACGGCCTCCAGCAGAACAGTCAGCTGCTTGGAACGGTTGCGAACCTCGATCACGTCACCCTCTTGCACACGGTAGGAGGGGATGTTGACCTTTTGGCCGTTCACGCGCACGTGGCCGTGGTTCACGAACTGACGGGCTGCAAACATGGTGGCAACGAACTTGGCGCGGTAAACGACGGCGTCCAGACGACGCTCCAGCAGGCCGATCAGGTTTTCACCTGTGTCGCCTTTGACACGGGACGCTTCTTTAAAGATGCGCTTGAATTGCTTCTCGGTCAGGTCGCCGTAGTAACCTTTCAGCTTTTGCTTGGCGCGCAGCTGCAGGCCGAAGTCGGACAATTTGCCCTTGCGGCGCTGACCGTGCTGGCCGGGGCCGTATTCACGACGGTTGACCGGGGATTTCGGACGACCCCAGATGTTTTCGCCCATCCGGCGGTCGATTTTGTACTTGGCAGCGGTGCGTTTGGTCACGGCTGATCTCCTTCATAAGGTTTCGAAGGGCGTTGTCCTTTGCCTTGCGGCTGACAGGCATCCCCTTGCGGGGGCCACCAACACCAAATGAATGCCCCGGCCTTTTCAGACCGGGAACGGGCGGCTTCTATGCTTGCTTTCAGGATGAGTCAATGCCCGATCAGGCCGGAAGTCCCATATCTGTGCGAAAAATCATGGCTTCGGCGCGGTTCAGCAAACGGCGGGCAAAATCGCCATATGCAAAGGGATCGCCTGCGACCCCTGGGAATTTCTCATGGAGCTGTTCGCGCTGGGTGTTTGCCAAAAGGGCGGGATCGCAACCGGCCGGATGGAAGGTCTCTGTATCCATCCCATTGGCCCAGATGATCTGATGCCTGTCCAGTGCAAGATGGATATATGTGACCTCTCGCAAACCGCGTATTGTGGAAATACTCCGGTCATTAACAAGATCGCGCGCGGTGACGAGCACTTCGTCCGTGTTAAACAGCTCCTGCGCACGTGTGCCGCGCAACAACATGCGGTGATCTGGTGACACGATCAGATCCTGTTCTGGTGCACTTTCGCCCAAGGCCCCGGCCTGGATGCGCACGGGGCACAAATGCGGCATTGCATATAGCCGGGCACCGGTCATGCGCCGCCGCCCAATCCAGCGAATATCTTGCACCCCGTCATCCCGGGTCAGCACCCGATCGCCTTCGGACAGATGCTCCACACAAACAGGCCCATACGGCGTTAAAATCCGTGTGCCCGGGGTAAAGCAGATCACCCCTGCCCCCATCAGATCTGATTTAAGCGGGCGCTTGGCAGTGCGGCTGCAATGCAGAACCTGAAGATCCACATTTGCCGGCGGCACATTGTCCTGTGCCATCAAAAGCGGCACTGACACACCCGGGGCATCAACAATTGATAGCTGATAATCCACCTGGCCGTCGGTTAAAATCAAATTTGATCCCTCATACTCTGCGCTACTCTCATCCTTTGTGATGAAATCCGGTACATCAATCACAGCCCCCAACACCTGACGCACGCGCTGCGCGGCACGGTGATGGACACTCATATCGTCAGAAGATTGCAATGGCAGAACATCGCGCATGCCATCAATTCGCATAGCTTGACCGTGCCAGCGCATTTGGGCACCAGCTTTCAATTGCCCGGGATCAGCGCCCGGCCAGCCATTCAACCGTATTTGATGCCATGCAATGACAAACGTGCCGCGATAGCCCGTCTTCATACCTGCTCGTCCTGCTTTTTATTCTTGCCAAAAGGTTAACAGATCAGAGCTGTCGAGGAAAGCCCGCTTTACGCGTCAGACCTTAGTGATCTGGTTGCTGTTGCAGCCAGAGCTACGAGACAAATCAACCCTATCAATGACGTGGTTTTACCAATGCGGGGGTTTCTGGTCCGCCAGCGGGATGGAACCGCCAGTGTCCAATTCACGTTCTGCTTCACGGTTCAACAGCATTTCAACCCGTCGGGTCAAAATCGAAATTTCACGTTCCTGGCGGGAAACGATATCTGAAAGGTCCTCGACCGTGTGGGTCAGGTGGGCGATGGTTTCTTCAAGCTGGGTCATCCGGTCCATAGGGTTGAGATAACGCGGCGGTTTGGGTTGGGCAAGCTGTTATCAACAAGGTTCACCCGGCGATATCAAATGGCAGGTTAAAATCGCCCTATACCATGGCTGGCTGCGCACTCCGTTCAGGTCGTGCGCGTTTAACACCCGCTAAAACCGCGCCGTTTTCGGCCATGTATATTCGAAACCCATTGCGATCGGAGAGCTTGTGGAAATGCACGTATAAAAGCCATCTTTTTCGCCTTTTTCGCAATGTAACCCTTTATCGACGAACAGTTTTTACAATCCTCTCATAAAGGGATTCGATTTCGGATTAATTTTCCGCTACAATCGTAAAAATGAAATTATCTGACACAGAAAGAAAGATACTTCGGGAAATTCAGAGAAACTCAGCCCAATCTCTGGCAGAACTGGCTGCGCGTTGCGACATGGCGCAAAGCACAGTCTGGCGAAAACTGCAGGAATTGGATGCGGGCGGGGTCGTGATGGGCCGACGGGCGATCCTGAACCCGAAGGCAGTGAACGCCAGTCTCTGTGTCTATGCCAGCGTGTCGCTCAAGGACAACAGCCCGGAATCACTGTCGGAGTTTGCCAAGCTGATCAATGACCGTCCCGAGATCATGGAAGCCCATATTCTGTCGGGGGCGACGGATTATATCCTTAAAATGCGCACATCGGATGTCGCTGCTTATGAAGAGTTCAGCAGCAGTTATCTGCTGGGCAATCCGCTTGTGCAATCGGTGGTATCCAGCTTTTCCCTAAAAGAGCTGAAAGCAACAACTGAACTGCCACTTTGAACTCTGCTTGCCCCTCGGGCGCGGTCGGGCTAAACCCCGGCGCGAACGTGATCCCAAGGGACAGCCATGGCCAAGCAGAAAAAAGCCCCCCGCCCCAAGGCCGAAACGCCGAAAGGCTTTCGTGACTATTTCGGTGCCGAAGTCACCGGACGCAAATCCATGTTGGATGCGATTGCGGGCGTGTATCATCGATACGGCTTTGACGCGCTGGAAAGTTCGGCCGTGGAAACGGTGGAAGCGCTGGGAAAATTCCTGCCCGATGTGGACCGCCCGAACGAGGGCGTTTTTGCCTGGCAAGAGGCAGACGAGGACGGCAAGGGTGATTGGATGGCGCTGCGCTATGACCTGACCGCGCCCTTGGCCCGGGTCTATGCCCAGCACCGCAATGACCTACCCACCCCATATCGCCGCTTTGCGATGGGGCCTGTGTGGCGCAATGAAAAGCCAGGACCAGGAAGGTTTCGACAGTTCTATCAATGCGATGCCGATACTGTCGGCACCGCGTCAATGGCCGCGGATGCAGAAATTTGCGCGATGCTGTCTGACACGTTGGAAGAGGTCGGTATTCCCCGCGGCGATTACGTGGTGCGGGTGAATAACCGCAAGGTGCTGAACGGGGTGTTGGAACAGATGGGCCTGTCTGACGACGCCCAGCGTGACAATGTTCTGCGCACCATCGATAAATTCGACAAGGTGGGTGAGGCCGGGGTTCGCGAACTGCTGACCACCGGGCGCAAGGATGCCTCTGGCGCGTTTATTGATGGTGTCGGCCTGCACATTGAACAGGCCGGGCCGGTTTTGGCCTTTCTGACATCGAAAGCCGATGACGTTGAAACCACGCTAGCCAACCTGCGCGTTGCTGTCGGCGACAGCACAATCGGGGCCGAAGGCGTGGCGGAGATGGAACAGATCGCCAACTTACTGGAAGCCCAAGGCTACGGCCCGGACCGCATCCAGATTGACCCCTCGGTCGTGCGCGGGCTCGGCTATTACACCGGCCCGGTGTTTGAGGCCGAACTGACCTTTGAAATCCTCGATGAAAAGGGCCGCCCGCGTCAGTTTGGCTCTGTCGCCGGGGGTGGTCGCTATGATGATCTGGTGGCGCGGTTCACCGGGCAGAAGGTTCCTGCGGTGGGCGTTTCCATCGGTGTGGACCGTCTGCTGGCTGCTCTCCAGATGAAGGGTCGGATGGACAGTGCCAATACAGGCCCTGTTGTCGTCACCGTCATGGACCGCGACCGGATGGCCGATTATCAGGCCATGGTGGCCGATCTGCGCAATGCCGGCATTCGTGCAGAGGTCTATCTGGGCAATCCCAAGAATTTCGGCAATCAGCTGAAATATGCGGACAAACGAAACTCCCCTGTCGCCATTATTCAAGGTGGGGACGAGGCCGACCGCGGCATGGTTCAGATCAAGGACCTAGTCCTTGGCGCCAAGATCGCCGAAACCGCGACGCTGGAGGAATGGAAAGACCAGCCCGCCCAGCGCGAAGTACCCCGCGCCGATCTGGTGGCCGAGGTACAGAACATACTGGATGGTCTGGCCCGATGAATGCCAAACGCTACATCAAGGCCGAAGCAGACGATCTGATCGCCTTTTTCGAGGCTTCAGGTGCTGCACGGATCGAGGCGGATATTCTGCAACCAGCAGATACTCTGCTGGACCTCTATGGCGAAGACATCCGTGCGCGCGCTTATGTCACCCACGACCCCCTGCGCGGTGAACTGATGCTGCGCCCGGATTTCACCGTGCCCGTGGTGCAGATGCATATGGATGGCGGGGCGGAACCGGCGCGCTATACCTATGCAGGTGAGGTGTTTCGCGCACAGGAAGAAGATACCGACCGGCCCAGCGAATATATGCAGGTGGGTTATGAGGTGTTTGACCGCGAAAACCCTGCCGCAGCGGATGCAGAGGTCTTTGCTCTGTTCTGCGAGGTTCTGACACCTTTTGGTCTGCGTGCTGTCACCGGTGATCTGGGCATTCTGATGGCCGCAGTTCAGGGATTGAAAACCACCGAACGGCGCAAAGCTGCCCTGATGCGCCATATCTGGCGGCCGCGCCGGTTTCGCGCGTTGTTGGATCGTTTCAGTGGTCGTAGCTCCCCTCCGGCCAGCCGTGAAAAACTGTTGGCGCGATTGGCCGAAACGAGTGCCGCGCAGCTGATCGCCACCGCGCAACCTGCAACAGGTGCGCGTGATGAAAGCGAAATCCTTGAACGTTTGCAGACCCTGCAGGATGACGCCGCTGAACCGCCCATCAGCCGTGGCGAAGCGGATCTGCTGGATGAGATTGTGCACCTGCGTGAAGTTGCGCCCAATGCTCTGGAACATCTTTTGGACATCGCCGTGGATGTACCGAAAATCCGCCCGGCCTTGGACCGTATGTCCGCCCGGCTAGAGGCACTGTCGTCCAGAGGCATCGATATCGGGACGCTTGAATTTGAAGGCAGCCACGGGCGGACGACTTTGGAATATTACGATGGTTTTGTCTTTGGCTTTACCAGCCCAGCCCATCCGGAGTTCCCACCAGTGGCGACAGGGGGGCGCTATGATGCGCTGACCCGTGTTCTGGGGCGTGGAAAATCGATCCCTGCCGTTGGCGGCGTGATCCGGCCAGAGCTGATCGCCCAGTTAAAAGGGGATAGCGCATGACCCTGAAACTTGGTGTGCCCTCCAAGGGCCGATTGATGGAAAAGACCTTTGACTGGTTTGGCAAGCGCGGCGTGACCTTACGTCGGGCCGGATCAGACCGGGAATATGCGGGTGTCGTGGATGGTGTCGACGGGTTGGAGCTGATCCTGCTCAGCGCCGGCGAAATCCCGCGTGAACTGGCGGCGGGGCGTATTCATCTGGGTGTGACCGGCACAGATCTGGTCCGCGAAAAACTGGCGGCATGGGATAGCCGGGTCAAGGAACTTGCCGCAATGGGATTTGGTCAGGCCGATTTGATCATCGCCGTACCCAAGGTTTGGGTGGATGTCGAAACCTTGGACGATCTTGATGCCGTGGCCGCGCAGTTTCGCCGAAACCACGGTTTTCGCCTGCGCATCGCCACCAAGTACCACAGGCTGGTGCGTGACTATCTGCGCACCAATGGGGTTGCGGATTATCAGTTGGTCGACAGTCAGGGCGCGACCGAAGGCACTGTGAAGAATGAAACGGCAGAGGCCGTGGCAGATATCACCTCAACCGGTGAAACCCTGCGCGCCAATCACCTGAAGATCCTGTCCGACGGGTTGGTGCATAAAAGCCAGGCCACATTGCTGAAGTCCAAGGCCGCGACGTGGGGGGAGGCTGAAAAGGCAATCCTGACGACTCTGCTAAAGACATTAGATCTATAAGATACAGATCAGAATTCGCGCCTGAAGGGTTCCGTTCGCTGAACAATTCGGTCAGGCGCGTCTGTGTCGCCGTCTTACAACACACCGATTTCGGCAAGTGCCGCAGACAGATCATGGGGCAACGCATCTTCTTGCACGGCTCCGGCCTTCAGATCGGGGGGGCTGTCTGCGGGTTCCAGATAACGCCAGCCCTGAAACGGGCGGCGCGGGGCGGCGGTGGTGCGCACGAGTTCTGGCTCCAACACAATCGCACAACGCCGAATGCCGTCTGATCCGATCACCTCATCAAACCGCAAGATCCGTTGACGGCACTGCACGATGCCCTTGATCACCCAGTAAATCGAACCGCCATTCAAAACCTCGGCCTCTCGCCGTGGCCACATCCGGGTGATATGGCGCGGCAATCCGTCCTCCCCTTGGGCGCGTGGCGTGCTTTGCCATTCGCTCAGGCCGTCGACCGACTCGCTGCCAACGGAAAGCTTTATGAGGTTGATATGGTTGGTCATGGTCGGATCAGTATAATACCTTTGTTGAGAGAATCACCTGACTGTTAACGAATTCAACATAATGAGGTAGCGCTTGCAATAGACACCATATCTGGTGTAGATTTGTATTCCTCTCCTCTAGATCAAGGACCTACCGATGAGCCGTTTCGCCGCCCCGATCGCTGAACAAATCTGGGATATGAAGTACCGGTTGAAAAATGCAGACGGCCAGCCCATGGACCAGACGGTCGAGGATACCTGGCGGCGGATCGCGCGTGCGCTTGCAGTTGTTGAAAAAGAGCCCGCCAAATGGGAAGATAAATTCTATTCCGCATTGGAAGATTTCAAATACCTGCCCGCAGGTCGGATCACGGCTGGCGCGGGCACCGGACGATCAGTGACGCTTTTCAACTGCTTCGTCATGGGCACGATCCCCGACAGCATGGGTGGCATTTTCGACATGCTGAAAGAGGCCGCGCTGACCATGCAGCAAGGCGGCGGTATCGGCTATGATTTCTCTACCATCCGGCCACGCGGTGCGGATGTGAAGGGCGTTGCCGCCGATGCCTCTGGCCCTCTATCCTTCATGGATGTGTGGGATGCGATGTGCCGCACGATCATGTCCGCAGGCTCCCGCCGTGGGGCGATGATGGCGACCATGCGCTGCGACCACCCGGATATCGAGGATTTCATCACCGCCAAATCCGACAGCGCGCGTTTGCGCATGTTCAACCTGTCGGTCCTGGTCACCGATGCGTTTATGGAGGCCGTGAAGGCTGGCAAAAGCTGGGATCTGAAATTCGGTGATACGGTCTATCACACGATCGAGGCGCGTGATCTGTGGAACAAGATCATGCAATCGACTTATGATCAGGCTGAACCGGGGGTGATCTTCATCGACCGGATCAACGCGACGAACAATCTCGCCTATGTGGAACAAATCGCCGCCACCAATCCTTGCGGCGAACAGCCTCTGCCGCCTTACGGGGCCTGCCTGTTGGGTTCGATCAACCTGGCCCGTCTGGTGTCTGACCCATTTGAAGATGCTGCCAAACTGGACCAAGAGGCGCTGAACGATCTGGTCGCCACAGCGGTACGGATGATGGACAACGTTGTCGATGCCTCCCGCTTCCCATTGCCGGAACAGGCGCAAGAGGCCCAGGCCAAGCGCCGGATCGGGCTGGGGGTCACAGGCCTTGCCGATGCGCTCTTGATGCTGGGCCTGCGCTATGGCTCTGAAGAGGCCGCGCAACAGACAGAGGCCTGGTTGCAGGCGATTGCGAACGCGTCTTATCTGGCCTCTGTGGAACTGGCTAAGGAAAAGGGGGCGTTCCCCCTGTTTGATGCGGAAAAATATCTGGCGTCAGGATCGCTGAAGCACATGGATCAGCACGTGCGCGATGCAATCGCCAAGCACGGCATCCGCAATGCGCTCCTGACCTCTATCGCGCCCACCGGCACGATCAGCCTTTATGCAGGCAATGTCAGTTCGGGCATCGAACCGGTCTTTGCCTATGCCTATACCCGCAAAGTGTTGCAACGTGATGGATCACGGACGGAGGAAGAGGTCGTCGACTACGCCGTTCAGCTGTGGCGCGAAAAATTTGGTGACAAGGAACTGCCGGATTACTTCGTCAACGCCCAAACGCTGGCCCCATTGGATCACGTACGCATGCAGGCGGCCGCTCAGAAATGGATCGACAGCTCCATTTCTAAAACCATCAACTGCCCCGAGGATATCAGCTTTGAAGATTTCAAAGATGTTTACATGGAGGCTTGGGATACCGGTTGCAAAGGCTGCACCACCTACCGGCCCAATGACGTGACTGGTTCGGTTCTGTCGGTCAGCGAAGCGACCGAGAAAGCACCAGAGGCCGACAGTGGTGCGGATGTGGTCTACATATCCGAACCGCTCGACCGTCCGCAGACGTTGGAAGGCAACACCTACAAGGTCAAATGGCCCGACAGTGAGCACGCGATCTATATCACCATCAATGATCTGGTGGTAAATGGCCATCGCCGCCCGTTTGAGGTGTTCATCAACTCCAAAAACATGGAACATTTCGCCTGGACCGTGGCGCTGACCCGGATGATTTCCGCGGTGTTCCGTCGTGGTGGCGATGTGAGTTTCGTGGTGGAAGAGCTGAAGGCCGTGTTCGATCCCCGCGGCGGGGCCTGGATGAAGGGCAAATACGTCCCCTCAATTCTGGCCGCCATCGGCGGTGTGATCGAAACCCACATGATCCATATCGGATTTATCGCGGGCGAGGGCATGGGCCTGAAATCCGACCCACAGGTCGAAGCGATGCGCGTCGGCGAAGCCCCCCGCGGCCCCGCTTGTCCGGCCTGCGGTCAGTTTGACATGCGCATGGTCGAAGGGTGCATGACCTGCGGCAGCTGCGGCCATTCGAAATGCGGGTGAGACCCTAGCCTTTTCCTTTCACCCAAAATACCTCGGGGTGAATGCGCCGCAGGCGTAGAGGGGCGGCGCCCCTCAGATCTCTTCCACGGTCATAACACCGGGCAGGCTTTTCAGCGCGCCTTTGACCTGGCTGTTCAATGGGTAGTCCTGCGCAAGCGTCAGCTCTACTTCTCCCGGCAAGTCAGGGTTCATCAGGCACAGGCAGACGGGGCCTTTGCTGCGCGCCTTGGCCTGATCCAGTACGGAGGCGACGAGAGGCAGGGCGTTGGCCTGATCAACAAAAACCTTGAGCCCCATACCCCCTGCCCCGGCAACAACCGTTTCCACCGGCAAAAAGCCACGGGCGAGGAGCTTTAGCTGTTCCGCCTCCATCGTCGCCTCGACAGTGACCACCACATTTGATCCGGTCTCCAGATAATCGCGGGAGCTTTCCAAGGTATCAGAGAACACCGTCACCTCGTAAGACCCCGACGGATCGGACAGTTGAACAAAGGCAAATCGATTGCCGCGTGCAGATTTTCGTTCCTGCCGGCCGGACACGGTGCCCGCGAGTTTACAGACCATAGCCCCATTTTTAGCCTTTGTTTCCAACTCTGACAGGGTCAGGAACGGGGTTGCATTGCTCTTGGCGTGGACCCGGCGCAGGGCTGGCAAATCGTCATCCAACGGATGACCTGACAGATAGAACCCGATGGCCTTGAACTCTTCGGCTAGGCGTTCGGCGGGCAGCCAGTCTGCAACCGGTGACAAGCGCGGTTCGGGCAGATCCTCGCCCGCCTCCCCAAACAGCGACACCTGAGAGGAGTTTCTTTGTTCATGAACCGCGGCGGAATAGTTCACCAACACATCAACACTATCAAAAACCTTGCGCCGGTTGCGGTCCAAAACGTCAAAGGCCCCGGCACGGGCCAACATTTCCATGGGCCGCTTGCCGACGCGTTTCAGATCAACCCGGCGGGCAAAATCAAACAGGTTCACGAAAGGTTTGTCGCCGCGACCCTCGGTGACCAGCCGCATCGCTTCCACCCCTACGTTTTTCAGGGCACCCAGCGCATAGACCAGATGGCCCTCTGCTACGTCAAATGTCGCCTGAGACCGGTTCACGCAGGGCGGGATGTAAGGCAGGCCAAGGCCTTTCTTCACCTCTTCGAAATAGACCGCCAGCTTATCCGTTAAATGGATATCGCAGTTCATCACGCCGGCCATAAACTCGACTGGGTGATTGGCCTTCAGCCACGCAGTTTGATAGCTGACCACAGCATAGGCAGCGGCGTGGGATTTGTTAAAACCGTAGTTGGCGAACTTTTCCAGCAGGTCGAAAACTTCGCTGGCCTTTTTCTTGGCCACACCGTTTTCTGCGGCCCCTTTTTCAAATTTGGGCCGCTCGGCATCCATTGCCTCTTTGATCTTCTTACCCATCGCCCGACGCAACAGGTCGGCACCGCCAAGGCTGTAGCCCGCCATCACCTGCGCGATCTGCATCACCTGTTCCTGATAGACGATAATGCCCTGAGTTTCCTCAAGAATATGGTCGATCAGCGGGTGAACGGATTCGCGTTCTTTCAGACCGTTTTTGACCTCACAATAGGTCGGGATGTTTTCCATCGGGCCTGGACGATAAAGCGCCACCAGCGCCACGATATCCTCAATACAAGTGGGTTTCATGCGCTTTAGCGCATCCATCATGCCCGAGCTTTCCACCTGAAACACCGCCACGGTTTTGGCCGCAGCGTAGAGGTCATAGGACGCCTGATCGTCCAGCGGGATTGCCCCGATGTCATCGACCGCGCCCTCTGGAGGGTCATAAAGCTGTGTTCCATCCGGTGCGATATGCAAGTGGCGGCCGGTTTTTTTGATCAGATCGACGGCATTCTGAACGACTGTCAGGGTTTTCAGACCCAGAAAGTCAAATTTGACCAGCCCGGCCTGTTCGACCCATTTCATATTGAACTGGGTGGCTGGCATGTCGGATCGCGGGTCCTGATAAACCGGGACCAGCGCATCCAGAGGTCGGTCACCGATCACAACCCCGGCGGCGTGGGTGGATGCGTTTCTGAGGAGCCCCTCCAACTGCTGGCCATAGGTCAGCAGACGATCGACAACTTCCTCCGATTTGGCCTCTTCGCGCAGGCGGGGTTCTTCGGCCAGTGCACGTTCGATGGACATGGGCTTTACGCCCTCAACCGGGATCATTTTCGACAGGCGATCCACCTGGCCATAGGGCATTTGCAAAACCCTGCCCACATCGCGTACCGCGGCCTTGGACAGCAACGCGCCGAAGGTGATGATCTGGCCCACTTTGTCACGGCCGTATTTTTCCTGAACATAGCGGATCACCTCTTCGCGGCGGTCCATGCAAAAGTCGATGTCGAAGTCCGGCATCGACACCCGTTCCGGGTTCAAAAATCGTTCAAAAAGAAGCGAATAGCGCAGTGGGTCAAGGTCTGTGATGGTCAGCGCATAAGCCACAAGGCTGCCCGCACCAGACCCCCGGCCCGGACCTACCGGAATGTCTTGATCCTTGGCCCATTTGATAAAGTCGGCCACAATCAGGAAGTAGCCGGGAAAGCCCATCCCTTCGATAATCCCAAGTTCGAACTCCAGTCGTTTTTCATAGTCTTCGACCGGGGCAGCGTGGGGGATGACGGCAAGGCGGGCTTTTAGCCCTGCCTCGGCCTGACGGCGCAATTCGTCGATCTCGTCATCTGCAAATTTGGGCAGGATCGGATCGCGGCGATAAGCCATAAAGGCACAGCGCCGGGCGATTTCAACTGTGTTTTCAAGCGCTTCTGGCAGATCAGCAAACAGTGTCGCCATTTCCTGCGGGGTTTTGAAATAATGCTGCGGGGTCAGACGGCGGCGCGGTTCCTGTTGATCGACATAGGCACCCTCGGCGATACAGATCAGGGCATCATGCGCCTCATACATCTTTGATTTTGGAAAATAAACATCGTTGGTGGCGACCAAGGGGAGGTCCATTTCGTAGGCCATTTCGATGAAGGGGCGCTCTAACAGGCGCTCTGCTTCTGACTGGCCGCCGCCCTCCCCCGGATGACGTTGTAGTTCGACATAAAGCCGATCGCCAAACATCGCGGCCAATTGGTCCATCAGCGCCTGCGCCTTGGGTCGTTGACCGGCCTGCAACAACCGCCCAACCGGGCCATCGGGCCCACCCGTCAGACAGATCAGCCCGTCGGAGTGTTCCGCCAATTCCTCCGCCGTGACCTGCGGCAACATCCCGGGCTTGGTCAGATAAAGGCACGAGTTCAGCTTCATCAGGTTTTCATACCCGACCTCGCTTTGCGCCAATAAAACAAGGGGGGCGGGCGGGCGCGGCTTTTCCCCTTGCTGGGCCGGATCATAGCCCAGATCGACCTGACAACCGAGGATCGGCTGGATGCCCGCGCCGGACAAAGTGACCGAAAATTCCAACGCTGCGAACATATTGTTGGTGTCGGTCAGGGCCACGGCGGGCATCTGTGCGTCCTGACACATGGCGGCCAATTTTTTCACCCGAACGGCCCCTTCCAACAGGGAATATTCGGAATGAACACGAAGGTGAATGAATCGGGGGGCGCTGCTCATGCGGGCAGGTTAGCGCGAGCCGGGTGCGGGGAAAACAGCCCATTTCAATGATGCTGCATCACGTCGGTATTTTGTCGGTATTGCGACGGTGCGGATTAGCGCCGGACCTTCCCTGTGAATTGTTCGAAATAATGTTGAATGGCGGCTTTATATGGAAAAGCCTGAAAGTCCTTCATCCCCGCTTTGCATTTCATTTCTTGCCAGAATCTTATTTTCGGGCTTTCCTTGAGATAGGAAATGGGAGGCGCATTGGACTTTACGTCGCATCGGGTCCAGGCGGTTGAGGGGGAGACCCCTCCGAACAGAAAGCGACAAGGGCATCACATGGAACGGGTATCCTTTCTTCTGAATGGGGAGTCCGTCTGTCTGACCGACATCAACCCCACCAAGACGCTGCTGGATTGGCTGCGTGAGGATCGAGGTTTAACAGGGACGAAAGAGGGCTGTAACGAGGGCGACTGCGGCGCCTGCACCGTCATGGTGACAGATGATCGCGGCTCAAAAGCGTTGAACGCCTGCATCCTGTTTTTACCGCAACTGAATGGCAAGACGGTCCGCACGGTCGAGGGTTTGACCGGACCGCAGGGTGAATTGCATCCGGTTCAGGAAAAGATGATCGACCTGCATGGGTCGCAATGCGGGTTCTGCACGCCGGGCTTTGTCATGTCGATGGCAACGGCCCATCGCAATGGCGCGACCGATCATGACGATCAACTGGCTGGCAACCTGTGCCGATGCACCGGCTATGCCCCGATCATTCGCGCGGCAGAGGCGGCAGAGGCCGATCCGGTTCCCACATGGATCAACGATGACCTGCCGTCGGATGTACCCGTCGATGCTGCCCTGCCCCGGTCCAGTGATGAACTGGCCACGTGGTATAGCGACAATCCCGATGGGGTTCTGATTGGCGGGGCAACCGATGTGGGCCTGTGGGTCACCAAAGGGCTGCGCGATCTGGGGCCGGTGGCCTTTCTAAGCGGGGTGGATGATCTGAAATCCATTGATGTCAGCGACGATGACATCCGTATCGGGGCCTGTGTCACGCTGAGTGAACTGATGCCCGCGATCGCAAACTATCACCCCTCCTTTGCCGAAATGATCCGCCGTTACGGATCGACCCAGGTGCGCAACGCCGCCACCATTGGCGGCAATATCGCCAACGGTTCACCCATCGGTGACAGCCCGCCCGCGCTGATCGCGCTGAATGCCACGTTGCATTTGCGCAAGGGTGACACACGCCGGTCACTCCCGCTGGAAGATTTCTTTATCACCTATGGCAAGCAGGATCGCGCGCCCGGCGAATTTGTCGAAGCGGTCAGCATCCCGCGTCAGGCTGATACGCTGCGCTGCTACAAGCTCTCCAAGCGCTTTGATCAGGACATTTCCGCCGTCTGTGGATGTTTCAGCATCACGGTTGAGGATGGAACCGTGTCGGATGCACGCATTGCCTTTGGTGGTATGGCAGGCACGCCTTGCCGTGCCAGTGCAGTCGAGGCGGCCCTGATTGGCAAACCGTGGACATCGGAAACGATTGCAGCTGCAAAGCAGGAGTTTGGTAAGGACTACACGCCAATGACCGATATGCGCGCCTCTGCCGAATACCGTCTGGCCTCTGCCGAAAACATGCTGGAGCGTTATTTTGCGGAGACTGAAGGCTCTGCCACCAATGTGCTGGAGGTGTCCCTATGAGCGTCGCAAAATCCCATACCCATGATGCCGCCCGCCTGCATGTGACTGGTCAGGCGCGTTACATTGATGACATTCCATCGCCCCGGGGCACATTGCATCTGGCCTTTGGACAGTCTGCGGTGGCCCATGGCCGGATCACTTCGATCGATCTTAGCGCGGTGCACGCTGCTGACGGCGTGGTTGCGGTGCTGACTGCCGGTGATCTGCCTGCCGCCAATGATGTGTCACCATCCCTGCACGATGAACCTTTGCTGGCCGAAGGCACGGTACACTATGTGGGTCAGCCGATTTTTGTTGTGGCGGCCACCAGCCATCTGGCCGCCCGAAAGGCCGCCAAGCTGGGCAAGATCACATATGAGGAGCTGCCGCCGCTCTTTTCCTATGAGGACGCGATGGAGGCCAATTCCCGATTTGAGGAAGGCCCCCGGATTTACAACAAGGGGGATGCCGCCAGCGCCATCAGAGGGGCCACCCATGTGATCGAGGGCACCCTGAATATGGGCGGGCAAGAACATTTCTACCTGGAAAGCCAGGCGGCGATGGCCCAGCCGCAGGACAATGGCGATGTGATCGTCAATTCCTCCACCCAGCACCCGACAGAAATTCAGCACAAGGTTGCCGAAGCCCTGGGGGTGCCCATGCACGCCGTTCGGGTGGAATGCCGCCGGATGGGCGGGGCCTTTGGGGGTAAGGAAAGTCAGGGTAACGCCTTGGCCTGCGCTTGCGCGATTGTCGCGGTGCAAACAGGCCAAACCTGCAAGATGCGCTATGACCGCGACGATGACATGGTCATCACCGGCAAGCGCCATGATTTCCGCATTGGGTACAAGGTCGGTGTTAACGCAGATGGCTGCATTCAGGGGATCGAGTTTCATCAGATGACCCGGGGCGGTTGGGCGCAGGATCTGACCCTGCCCGTGGCCGACCGGGCCATGCTGCATTCCGACAATGCCTATGACATCCCGAACATCCGCATCGAAAGTCACAGGCTAAAGACCAATATGCAATCAGCCACCGCCTATCGCGGTTTTGGCGGCCCGCAAGGGATGCTGGGGATTGAACGGGTGCTGGATCACATTGCCGGCCATCTGGGCCGTGACCCGCTGGAGGTGCGCCGCGCCAATTTCTATGCCGATATGGGCGATGATGCGGCCGCGGGCCAGACCACGCCCTATGGGCAGGAGGTCACCGATTGCACCATCAATGCGCTGGTGAAACGGTTGGAAGAAACGTCCGACTATCAGCGCCGCCGCGCGGAAATTCAGGACTGGAACGCGAAAAACCCGGTTCTGAAGCGTGGGATTGCCCTGACCCCGGTCAAATTCGGGATCAGCTTTACCCTGACCTTCCTTAATCAGGCGGGCGCGCTGGTCCATGTTTATCAGGATGGATCGGTTCACATGAACCATGGCGGCACGGAAATGGGCCAGGGCCTGTTCCAAAAGGTCGCCCAAGTGGCCGCCAGCCGCTTTGGCATCCCGATCGACAAGGTCAAGATCACCGCGACTGATACGGCCAAGGTGCCGAACACGTCGGCCACAGCCGCCTCCAGCGGGTCGGACCTGAACGGGATGGCGGTGCGCGCGGCTTGCGATACGATCCGCGACCGAATGGCCGCCCATGTGGCCGAACGCCATCAGATCGCACCCGAGGATGTGCGCTTTGCCGATGGCAAAGTCACTGCGGGGGGCGAGGAATACACCTTTGAACAGGTGGCGGCCTCTGCCTATCAATCGCGGGTCAGCCTGTCGGCGACCGGGTTTTACAAAACACCCGAAATTGAATGGGACCGGATCAAGGGCCATGGCCGTCCGTTCTTCTATTTCGCTTATGGTGCTTCTGTCTCTGAGGTCGTGATCGATACGCTGACCGGTGAAAACCGGATATTGCGCACCGATATTCTGCATGATGCTGGTTCCTCCCTGAACCCTGCCCTTGACATCGGTCAAGTCGAGGGCGGGTTCGTCCAGGGGGCAGGCTGGTTGACGACAGAGGAACTGATCTGGGACAACAAGGGCGTATTGCGCACCCATGCACCGTCGACCTACAAAATCCCGGCCTGCTCTGACCGGCCTGATGTGTTCAATGTAGACCTTTGGGATGCCCCCAACCCGGCGGACACGATCTATCGGTCCAAGGCCGTGGGCGAGCCGCCCTTTATGCACGGGATTTCCGTTCTGATGGCGCTGTCTGATGCGGTTGCCGCCTGTGGCGATGGCAGCGACTATGTCAATCTAGATGCGCCCGCGACGGCAGAAACCATTTTGAAAGCGGTTCAGCGCCAGAATGGTGCGGCATGAGCTTTGATCGCGACATCCTGGCCCAACAGATCGCGGCCCATGGCCCGGTCTGCCGGGTTGTCGTGGTTGATGCCAAGGGATCAACCCCGCGTGAGGCTGGGACCGCGATGCTGGTTTGGACCGGTGGCCAGTATGGCACCATCGGTGGCGGAACATTGGAATACGACGCCACGCTGACGGCGCGCAAAATGCTGGCCGAAGGTCAAGCGCATCTGATGGCGGCCAAACCTTTGGGCCCAGCGCTGGGCCAATGCTGCGGCGGGGCTGTGACCCTGTTGTGGGAAGTGTTCGAGCGCGCCGAACTGCCCGATCAAGGTGGCGTTGATGGGTTTTTCATCCGTCCGGTTGCGGCAGATGCAAACGCTGAAGTGCCGCCTGCCCTGTTACGGCAAGGCCGCAGGCCAGAAGCCGAAGAGATTTTGCACCTGAACGGCTGGATCGCTGAACGGCTTACACACCCACAAGTACCTGTCTGGATCTATGGCGGTGGGCATGTGGGCCGGGCCTTGGCGGCTGTTCTGGCCCCTTTGCCCGACTTTGATGTGACGTTGATTGACACCAGCGCCAATCGCCTGCCCGACCCGATGCCGCTTGGGGTCACCCCATTGGTAGCCACCAATCCGGTGCATCTGGTGCCGCATGCGCCTGATGACGCGCATCATCTGATCATGACCTTCAGCCACGGGCTGGATCTGGATCTGTGCCATGCATTGTTGGGCCGGACTGCCGGATTCATCGGCCTGATCGGATCGCAAACCAAATGGGTGCGGTTTAGCAAACGTTTGGCCACGCTGGGGCATTCCAGGGCTGACATCAACCGCATTACCTGCCCGATCGGCGATCCCGGTCTGGGCAAACATCCGCAAGAAATTGCCATTGGCGTGGCAGGCAGCCTGATCAGGGCGGCCCAACGACAGATCACAGGGGAGGAGATCGCATCGTGAGTGATACGCAGGCAACAAGGGAAGAGGTCATGGCCAACGCACCGGTTCTATTGACGGTGGACGGGCTGACCAAGGCCTATCCGGGCGTTGTGGCCAATGACAAGGTCTCTTTCACCATCAAAGAGGGGGAAGTCCATTCGCTGTTGGGGGAGAATGGTGCCGGAAAATCCACCCTTGTGAAGATGATTTATGGCCTTGTCCGCCCCGATAGCGGCAAGATGATCATGCGTGGCGCAGCCTTTGAACCGTCCGAACCACGAGAAGCGCGCGGATCAGGCGTGGCGATGGTGTTTCAGCACTTTTCGCTCTTTGACGCGCTGAACGTAGCCGAAAACATCGCGCTGGGCATGGAAAACCCGCCCAAACAGGCCGAACTGGCCGAACGTATCCGCGAGGTTTCTGAAAACTACGGCCTGCCGCTTGATCCCTATTCCATGGTCGGCAACCTGTCGGCGGGCGAACGTCAGCGGGTGGAAATCATTCGCTGTCTGCTGCAGGATCCGAAGCTGTTGATCATGGACGAACCGACATCGGTTCTGACCCCACAAGAGGTCAAAATCCTGTTTGAAACGCTGACCAAGTTGTCGTCGGAAGGGACGGCAATTTTGTATATTTCCCATAAGCTTGAGGAAATTCGCACCCTATGTGACAGCGCCACGGTTCTGCGTTTGGGCAAGGTGGTCGATACCTGTAACCCACGCGAAAAATCGGCGCGCGAACTGGCCGAGATGATGGTCGGCCAAACCCTGCATGTGCCAGAAAAGGCCCCCGGCGAATTGGGCGACGTTGTGCTGTCCGTGCGCGGCCTGACAATCCCCTCGCCCAGCCCGTTTGGAACCACTTTGAAAAACATTCACTTTGAGGTCCATGCCGGGGAGGTGTTGGGCATTGGCGGGGTTGCCGGAAACGGTCAGGATGAGCTGTTATCAGCCCTATCGGGGGAGGCTACGACCTCTCCGGATGCGGTTCTGGTGAATGGTAAATCGGTCGGTAATCTGGGGCCAAATGAGCGCCGACATCTGGCCATTCTGGCGGCACCAGAGGAACGGCTGGGCCATGCGGCGGCCCCGGATATGAGCCTGACGGAAAACGCTCTTCTAACCGGGGCAATTCGCAAGAACCTGACCAACAGGGGGTTTTTGAACTGGCCTGCGGTGCGCGAGTTTGCCGAAACGGTAATCTCAGAATTCGACGTGCGCACCCCGGGGCCGGGCAATGCGGCGCGGTCGCTGTCCGGTGGCAATTTGCAGAAATTTGTGGTCGGCCGTGAGGTGCTTCAAGAACCTGACGTTCTGGTCGTGAACCAGCCGACATGGGGCGTTGATGCCTCTGCCGCGGCAGATATCCGGCAATCATTGCTGGATCTGGCGGCCAATGGCACGGCTGTGATCGTGATCAGCCAGGATCTGGATGAACTCATGGAAATCTCTGACCGCTTTGCCGCCCTGAACGAGGGCCGGATGAGCGCACCACGCCCGGCGCGTGGCCTGACGATTGACGAGATCGGCCTGATGATGGGCGGTGCACATGATATGGAGGTGGCTCATGCTGAGGCTTGAGAAACGACCCCAGCAATCCCAAGGCTGGACAATGGCGACGCCGATACTGGCGGTCATTGCAACGATGATTGCGGGCGGGCTGCTGTTTGCGGCCCTTGGTAAACCACCGATTGAGGCGATCCGCACGATTTTCTGGGATCCGCTGTTTTCGGAATTTGCGTGGTATTATCGCCCGCAGCTGTTGATCAAGGCCGCACCACTGGTTCTGATCGGGATCGGGCTGTCCTTGGGCTTTCGCGCTGGTATCTGGAATATCGGGGCCGAGGGGCAATATATCATGGGGGCGGTGTTCGGCGCCGGTGTGGCGCTCGCGTTCTATCCCGCTGATTTCTGGTTCATTTTCCCGTTGATGATCATTGCCTCGATTGTCGGGGGCGTCTTGTGGGCGATGATCCCGGCGCTGTTGAAGGTCCGCTTTGGCACCAATGAAATCCTTGTGTCCTTGATGCTGGTCTATGTGGCCGAACACATCCTGTCGTCGGTTTCCTTTGGACTTTTGCGAAACCCCGAGGGGCAAGGCTTCCCCGGGTCGCGGAACCTGCAGCAATATGAACCTGCCTCCAACCCCGAGATTTGGGCCGGGTCGGGCATCCACTGGGGCGTGATTGCCGCCGTGATTGCCGTGATCGCATCCTACATCCTGCTCAATCGTCACATACTGGGTTACCAGATCCGTCTGACAGGTCAGGCGCCGCGCGCGGCCCGTTTTGCCGGTGTGCGCCCGAACCTTCTGATCGTTACCTGCATGGGCATTTCCGGCGGCCTGGCTGGCCTTGCTGGTATGTTCGAGGTTGCAGGCCCGATGGGGCAAATCAGCGTTGATTTTAATCAGGGGCTTGGCTTTACCGCGATTATCGTGGCCTTCCTTGGCCGTCTGCATCCGGTCGGTATCCTGCTGGCGGGTCTACTGCTGGCGTTGACCTCGGTCGGGGGTGAGATTGCCCAATCCAATCTGGGCCTGCCTGCGGCGTCGATCAAGGCGTTTCAAGGGATGCTTTTGTTCTTCATCCTCGCGATGGATGTGCTGTCTAACTACAAAATCCGCATCGGCAAAACGGAGGCCGCGTAATGGACCTGTCTGCAATTAATCCGCTCGTCCTGATTGCCTCCCTCATGGTGGCGGCGACGCCGATCCTGTTGGCGGCCATCGGGGAACTTGTTGTCGAAAAGGCCGGGGTTCTGAACCTTGGGGTCGAGGGCATGATGATCACCGGCGCGATCTGTGGTTTCGCCATCGCGGTGGAAACCGGCAGCCCGTTTTTAGGCTTCATCGCCGCCGCTGTTGGTGGCTGCCTGTTGTCCCTGATTTTTGGGCTCCTGACCCAGGTGTTTTTGTCCAATCAGGTCGCAACCGGTCTGGCGCTGACGCTGTTTGGTCTGGGCCTGTCGGCAATGCTGGGCCAAAGCTATGCCGGGATCAAACCGCCGTCATCCTTCAAACTGGACATTCCGGTTCTGTCTGATCTGCCGGTTGTGGGCCAGGTTTTGTTTCAACACGACATGATGGTCTATGTCTCGATCGCGCTGGTTGGCCTGATCTGGTGGGTTCTGAAAGCCACCCGCGCCGGTCTGATCCTGCGCGCGGTCGGCGAAAGCCACGACGCCGCCCATGCGCTGGGATACAAGGTCATTCGCATTCGGATGCTGGCCATTGCCATTGGCGGGGCTTGTGCCGGGTTGGGTGGGGCGTATCTGTCGCTGATCCGGGTGCCACAATGGACCGAAGGCATGACAGCCGGTGCTGGCTGGATCGCCTTGGCCATCGTCGTCTTTGCCAGTTGGAAACCTTGGCGCGTGCTGTTGGGTGCTTACCTCTTTGGCGGAATCACGGTGTTACAGTTGAACCTGCAGGCCGCAGGTGTTGATATCCCGGTCGAGTATCTGTCAATGTCGCCCTATATCATCACCATCGTGGTTCTGGTGATCATTTCATCGGATCGCAGCAAAGCTGCCTTGAATGCCCCGGCATCTCTGGGCAAGATATTCCACGCGACCAGCTAAGGAACATGAGTGTCTCGAACCGACATAGTCAGCATTCTGGATGGTGCCCACCCCAACTGGGGGCCGGCGCCAGCCCTGTTTTTGCAAGGGCTTATCCTGCTGTCGGCCATCGCCATCGCGGTGGAAACCGTGCAAGGCATTCCGGCAGGGCTGTCACGGCTGCTATATGGCATCGAGTTTCTGCTTCTTGGGGTTTTCATTCTGGAATATCTGGTTCGGGTGATCTGTTCGCCGAAACCATTGCGATACATCTTCAGCTTTTGGGGGATCGTCGATCTGCTGGCCTGTGCCCCTGCGCTGGCCCTGCTGCAGCCGCAATGGCAGGTGATCCGCACATTGCGCCTGTTGCGGCTGGTGCGTCTGTTGAAACTGTTTCGCACCTCTGTCGCGCTCGATCGGTTGGGGCGCGCGCTGCAATTGGTCAAGGGGGAGCTGATCGTGTTCGGCATCCTGTCGGCGCTGATGCTCTATGTCTCTGCCGTGGGCATTTATCTGTTCGAACACGAGGCACAGCCAGAGGCGTTTTCGTCCATCCCGCAAAGCCTGTGGTGGGCCGTCGCGTCCTTTACCACAGTGGGCTATGGCGATCTTTACCCGATCACAACTGGTGGTCGGATATTCACAAGCCTCGTTTTATTCATCGGTCTGGGCATCGTTGCGGTGCCCTCAGCCATCATCACCACCGCGCTGGTCGAAACCCAAGGCACGGGCCTGCGCGACACTTCAAAATCACAATCCAATACAAAACTGGGAGAGTAGAATGAAACCACTCAAATCAATACTCACAGCCGCCGCGCTTAGCGTCGGTCTGGCTGGCACGGCCATGGCGCAAGATCCGCTGAAAGTCGGCTTTGTCTATGTCGGGCCGGTCGGCGATTTCGGTTGGTCATATGAGCACGATCAGGGCCGTCTAGCAGTTGAGGAGCACTTCGGCGATGCCGTTGAAACTTCTTACGTCGAAAGCGTACCGGAAGGCGCAGACGCCGAACGCATCATGACGCAAATGGCACTGTCCGGGCATGACCTGATCTTTACCACCTCTTTCGGCTACATGGATCCGACCATCAATGTTGCGGCCAAGTTTCCGAATGTGAAATTTGAACACGCCACCGGCTATAAGCGGTCTGACAACGTGTCCACCTATTCGGCGCGTTTTTATGAAGGCCGCGCCGTCATCGGCACGATCGCGGGTCGCATGACCCAAACCAACAAGATCGGTTACATCGCGTCCTTCCCGATCCCCGAAGTTATCCGTGGGATCAATTCGGCCTATCTGCACGCCAAAAAGGTGAACCCCGATGTCGAGTTTAAAATCGTCTGGGTCTACACTTGGTTTGATCCCGCGAAAGAGGCAGACGCCGCCAATGCGATGATCGAACAGGGCGTTGACGTGATCATGCAGCACACGGATTCCCCGGCTGCGATGACCATTGCCGAGGAACAGGGCATCATGGCCTTTGGTCAGGCCTCTGACATGGTTCAGTTCGGCCCAACGGCACGCCTGTCGTCAATCATCGACAACTGGGCGCCTTACTACGTGGCTCGGACCCAAGCCGTGATCGACGGTTCGTGGGAAAGCACCGATACATGGGACGGGATCGCCCCGGGTATGGTTGAAATCGGCCATTTCTCTGATCGCGTTCCTGCCGATGTTCAGGCAGAGGCTCAGGCCCTTGCTGATAGGCTCGCATCGGGCGAATACCACGCCTTTACCGGCCCGATCAACAAACAGGACGGTTCTGCCTGGCTGGCCGAGGGTGAGGTTGCTGATGATGGGACGCTGGCCACAATGGGCTTCTACATTGAAGGAGTCGAAGGCGAAATTCCGAACTGATATCATCTAATAAAACAATTAAAGCCCGCCTAGATGGCGGGCTTTTTCGTTGTGGTACACTTTGCGCTGCCTGTGGGTCTTAGACCTGATCGGGCAGATAGGCCTTGGACTTTGCCACCGGATGATTGACGGCGGGGAATGCCGCACGACGTGGGGAAAGGTTTGGAAACAGGTCCAACAATTCCTCACGCGTTTCAACATCCATCAGGGCGATGGTTTTGGGTGTGGGACGCAGGCTTTCGATTGGTAATCCGTCAACGCAGAAAACCTGATGATCCTCAAAAATCAAATTGTAATATGTGATTTCATCGTCGCTGCGATCCACATAGGCGGCATCGTTGGGGGCCGCGACGGCATCAATGCTCATCAGATAAGACATGTTATCCGCCACATCGGCAATCCGGTAGCCGGGGATCAGCGCCTTGTGGCCGGGCGCTATACGCAACGGGCGCGTCGGCATCATCGGCCCAATGGCACGCGGCGACAGGCAGATCGGCGCCAAATCCGGTGACTTGGCCAGTTCAACCGCGCTTACAATATGTTTCCAGATCATCTTGACCGGCTGAAGGCCATTATCACGGGTGACAATCAGATCGCCGGGGCGCACCATTTCAACGCGCCGCGCCCCAAAAGGCGTGCGCACATTCGCGCCGGTGCAGACACCGGTCAGCGTCCGGCGGTTGGGTTTTTCGGCGGCGGTGGGTTTGCCCATGTAGCTCATTCAACAATCCCGATCTGATTCTAGAATTGGTTAATGTTTCAGAAACAATGCGGCAGGATTGTGGAGGATCGGTGAAAACGCGGTGTTTTGTCCATAAAACCATAAGAAAAACCCCCGCAGATGCGGGGGTTTACTTGTTTTCCGATAATTTAATCGACTTACCCGTCGATGCGGATCACGGCGTTTTTCGGGTCATACGGGCTGTCGCAGGTGACGACTGCATCCCAGAGCTTGTCCTGAATCTTGACCTGCAGCTTGGTGCCTTCGACCGCTTGTTCAGGTTTGACATAGCCCATGCCGATCGATTTCTCAAACGCGACCGAATACCCGCCAGAGGTCAGACGACCAACGCGTTCGCCCTCGGGGGTGTAGAGCGCCTCGCGGCCCCATGGGTCGGCATCGGCCGGCCCGTCGATCAAAAGCGTGCAGCATTTCACCCGAATGCCGGTTTCCACCAGTTTATCCTTGCCGTGGAATTCTTTTTCAAGATCGACAAAGCGCGGCAGGTCAGCCTCTAGCGGGGTCGCATCGCGGCCCAGTTCGGTGCCAAAGGCGCGATAGGATTTTTCCTGACGCAGCCAGTTTTGGGCCCGTGATCCAACCAGTTTCATGCCATGCTTTTCACCAGCTTTTTCCAGAAGGTCAAAGAGGTAATTCTGCATCTCGATCGGGTGATGCAGCTCCCATCCCAGTTCCCCGGTATAGGCCACACGGATCGCATTCACCGGGCACATGCCCAGCTCGATCTGCTTGGCCGACAGCCATGGGAAACGCTTGTTGGACAGGGCGGTTGCCGGATCGGCGTCGTTGATCACCTCTTTCAGAACATCGCGTGACTTCGGGCCTGCGATGGCGAAAACACCCCATTGCGTGGTCACATCCTGAATTTCGATGTAACCGAACTCATCCATCTTATCCTCTGCCGCCTTGCGCATGAAGTCGGCATCATATTCCGTCCAGGCACCGGCAGAGACGCAGTAATAGCTGTTTTCGCCCGCCCGCACGATGGTGTATTCCGTGCGGGTCGTGCCATGGCTGGTCAGCGCATATGTCAGGTTGATCCGGCCAACGCGTGGCAGCTTGTTACAGGTGAACCAGTCCAAAAACGCGGTCGCGCCGGGGCCTTTGACGACATGTTTGGTAAAGGCGGTCGCATCGATCAGGCCAACGCCCTCGCGCACCGCTTTGGCCTCTTCCACGGCATATTCCCACCAACCGCCACGGCGGAAGGAACGGCTGTCGTGGTCAAAGTTTTCAGGCGCATCAACGGGGGCGAAATAGTTCGGGCGTTCCCAACCATTGACCCAGCCAAACTGTGCGCCGCGTGCTTTCTGGCGGTCGTACGCGGGGGCAGTCCGCAACGGACGGCAGGCGGCACGCTCTTCATCCGGATGGTGCAGGATGTAGACGTGCTCATAGCACTCTTCGTTCTTGCGGGCGGCGAATTCGGTGGTCATCCAGTTGCTGCTGTACCGTTTCGGGTCGAGCGAGGCCATGTCGATCTCTGCCTCGCCATCAACCATCATCTGAGCGAGGTAGTAACCGGTGCCGCCAGCCGCTGTGATCCCAAAGGAGAAACCCTCTGCCAGCCACATGTTGCGCAGGCCCGGGGCTGGACCAACCAGCGGGTTGCCATCGGGAGTGTAACAGATCGGGCCGTTGAAATCATCTTTCAGGCCGCTTTCAGCGCAGGATGGAACGCGTTCGGCCATCGCCATGTACTGATCGGCAATCCGGTCCAGATCCAGCGGGAACAGGTCTGCGCGGAAGCTGTCCGGCACACCATGTTCAAATTGCGCTGGTGCTCCATGTTCATAGATACCCAGGATCCAGCCGCCGCGTTCCTCGCGGGCGTAGGATTCGTTGTCGGCGTCACGCACAACGGGGTGTTCTGGGTTGCCAGCCTCGCGCCATTTGACCAGCTCTGGGTCTTTGTCCATGACGATGAAGGTGTGTTCGACCGGGATCGCCGGCATCTTGATGCCCAGCATCTTGGCGGTACGTTGGGCATGGTTACCTGATGCGGTCACGACATGTTCGGCGGTGATCACCACCTGTTCGTCGGTGGGAACAAGGTTGCCGCCCTTTTCCGCCATCACGGTGCAGGTGACTTCCCAATGGGTGCCATTCCAGTGGAAGGCATCGGCCTGCATCTTGCGCACGATCTCAACCCCGCGCTGACGGGCACCTTTGGCCATCGCCTGAGTGACGTCGGCCGGGTTAATATAGCCATCTTCGGTGTGATAGATCGCCCCTTTCAGGTCAGAGGTTTCAATCAGTGGCCAGCGTTCTTTGATTTGATCCGGGGTCAGCCACTCATAGGCAACATCACAAGTTTCAGCAGTGGACGCATAGAGCATGTATTCATCCATACGTTCCTGCGTCTGGGCCATACGCAGGTTGCCCACGACGGCAAAGCCTGCATTCAGGCCGGTTTCTTCTTCAAGCTGCTTGTAGAAATCGACCGAATATTTGTGAATATGGGTCGTCGCGTAAGACATGTTGAACAGGGGCAAGAGGCCAGCAGCGTGCCAGGTCGAACCGGATGTCAATTCATCCCGTTCGATCAGCATCACATCATCCCAGCCGGCCTTGGCCAGGTGATAGGCGATAGAGGTGCCCACCGCACCGCCACCAACAACAAGGGCTTTTACATCGGTCTTCATTTTGCGACTCTCTTTGAGAATAAAGTTGGCGCTAATCTGGCCTAAATTGACGCGTTATTCAAAAGCCATCCGACCCAAAGACGCGCAAAACCGACTTCGTGCCAGTCTGGGGACGACAAGAAGGGTAAAATCTTTTTGCAGTTGCAGCATAAACTTGCGATATACAGAGCCAAACGACCGGAGCCACAGAATGCAGCTGTGCCACAGCATTGATGAAATTCAACGCGCCGTCGCCGATCTGCGGTCTGATGGGGGGCGGGTGGCATTGGTGCCCACAATGGGCGCGCTGCATGCCGGGCATATGGCACTGGTGAACTATGCCAAACATCATGCAGACCATGTGGTGGCGACGATTTTCGTGAACCCGACCCAGTTTGGAAACCCCGAAGATCTGGAAAAATACCCGCGCACGCTTAACGATGATCTGGCACAGCTTCGCGCCGCCGGGGTTAAGGCCGTCTTTGCGCCGGAACCGTCCGCGATTTATCCCGATGGCGCAGAGACCATCGTTGAAACCACGCGACTGGCCAATATGCTGCACGGGCTGGTGCGCCCCGGGCATTTTCGCGGTGTGACCACGGTGGTGAACAAGCTTTTCAACATCATCCGCCCTGATGCCGCCTGTTTTGGCGAGAAGGATTATCAGCAATTGGTGGTGATCCGGCAGATGGTTCGTGACCTGTTCATGGGGATCGATATTATCGGCGTGCCCACCCAACGCGAAGCGGACGGTTTGGCCATGTCATCGCGCAACGTCCGGCTGACACCCGAAGATCGCGCCGCCGCGGTTGTCTTGTCACAGTCACTGGCGCTGGCGGAGGGCTTGGTGCGCCAAGGCACCACGGTTGAGGCGCTGAAACAAGCCGTCGAGGATCATATCCGATCTGAACCCCGTGCCAATCTGAAAGCGGTTGATATCACCGCCCAAGACCTGACAGAAGTCAGCGGCGCTATCACCCGCCCCATCGCCCTGATGATTTCCGCTGAGTTTGGCGATATATTATTGATAGATCAGCGTGTTACCTCCCCCGGAAAGGAGAGTTAAATGTCCGCACAGAAAGAAATTCGCCGGATCACAGTCCCACAACTGGCCGCGCGCAAGGGAGGGGAGCCGATCGTATCGCTCACCTCTTACCATGCCCATACGGCGGCAATTGTCGACAAATATGCCGATTTCATTTTGGTGGGCGACAGCCTGGGTATGGTCATGCATGGTATGGATTCGACCGTCGGCGTGCCGCTCGATCTGATGATCATGCATGGCAAGGCGGTGGTGCGTGGCACCCAACGCGCGTTGGTCGTGGTGGATATGCCCTTTGGCTCGTATGAGGAAAGCCCGAATATGGCCTTTCGCAATGCCGCCAAGATCATGAAAGAAACCCAATGTGGCGCGGTCAAGCTGGAAGGTGGGGCGCGCATGGCCGAAACCATCCGCTTCCTGACTGAGCGTGGCATCCCAGTGATGGCGCATATCGGCCTGACCCCGCAATCCAGCCACGTGATGGGCGGGTTCAAGACCCAAGGTCGCGAGGAAGACAGCTGGCCCCTGCATGAGGCCGACGCCAAGGCCGTGTCGGACGCCGGTGCTTTTGCCGTAGTGCTGGAAGGGATGGTAGAACCTCTGGCTGCCCGGATCACCAAGCAGATTGGCATTCCCACGATCGGGATCGGGGCCTCTGCCGATTGTGACGGTCAGATTTTGGTGCTGGAGGATATGCTGGGCCTGAACAAGCGCCCGCCAAAATTCGTCAAGGTCTACGGCCAACTGGGTCCGATGATCGAACAGGCCGTATCAGACTATGCCGAAGAGGTGCGCAATCGCAGCTTCCCGGGGGAGGATCAACTTTATCGCTGATCCCCGTTACCCTCGTCTGCAAACGCCTGATTAGGCGGATGCGCGATCGATGCTTTGCTGACGAAACATCTCTTCGGCGATGAACAGCAGCTGATCACGATCCTCATCCTCCAGATCGCTGGCGATGGCCAGAAGGCTGCCCAACTGCGGGTCCTGCCGCAATTCAACAAAGGTCTGAACAATGTCGGCGTCATGACATTGCAGAATTTGCCGAATAAACGCGGCAACCACCGAAAGCTGCGCCTCGCTCAGGCATGACACCTGATGAAGAACTTCCTGCGTCCCCCGCGGTTTTATCGCGTTTCTGGCGAAGGGGAGTTTTGCAACATTGTTATATGTGGTCATGAACGTGTTTCCGTAGCAAGAGAATTACCAAAGCGTTTTCCGTATGTTAACAAGGCAGCCACCAGGATCAGCATGGCCGGATACCAGGCATCTGACACACCGCGCGCCACGATCAGCCCGACAACCAGGATCATCCCCATCGACCCCAGCAATCGCGCTGCCATATGGTCTGACAGCCGCATCAGCACCAGCGCTGCGGCGGCATATAAGATCAGAAAATTCTGTCCTGCCGTCGCCAAAAGGGCGCCCAGATCAAACAATCCGGCCCAGGCCGCACACAGAACCAGCAAAAGCGCACTGACCGTCAGCCGAATGGCGTTTCGCGGCAGGCCGCCTTGCAGATCGGCGATGGGGGTGGGCAGCAATCCCTCTTGTGCTGCAGACCAGATCATCCGGGACACCGCCCAGATCGCCGCCGACAGGTTGGCCCAGATCAGCAGGACCGATATCAACCCGATCGCGATGGTTCCCGCTGGCCCATATTCCTGTCCGAACATCGCGGCGAACGGGGCCTCATACATGCCAGACAGGTTGGCGGATTGAACAACCGCTGCGAGAACGCCGTAAAGCCCAACCGCGATCGCAAAGGACAGTAAGATTGCCAGCGGCACGTTTCGGTTAGGGTTCTTGAACTCTCCGCTCAAATTGGCGCCAACCTCCCACCCGGTGAAGGCAAAAAAGACCATCATGAAACCGGCCAGAAACAGCTTTCGTTCCAGAAAATCGATTGGTTCGGGTATCAACGCGCCGATGTCGGGTTTTGTGATCGTCCAACCAACCACGGCGATCATCACCAGAATGATCAATAGGACCGAGGCCAGCACGGTGTTGATCTGCGCCGCCCGTTCCGCCGAGATCAGATTGACACCCACCGCCGCCAAAAGCAGCAGCACTGCCAACAGATGCGGGGACAGGCCCAGCATCGCCGCCGCATAGTGGCCACCCGTCAGGGCGATCGCAGGCAGGCCAAAAATCACCGCCCCCAGAAACAGAAACGTCGCTGACACATAGCCGAAATCGCCAAAGGCGCGCTTCAGAATCGCGGCCAGACCCCCGGAATTGGGATATTTGCGCCCCAATACGGCAAAAATGATCAAGAGCGGCGCCGCCGCCGCTGCACAGGCCAACCAGATCAGAAATGCCCCATCCCCCGCGGCCTGCACCGCAAGACCGGGCAGGGTTAATAACCCTGCCCCCAGAACAATGTTCAACAGCATCGCGGTCCCGCGCCATACGGTTAAGGTTTGCCTGAGCTCAGTCACGGCGTGGCAAGCTCGCTTGATGGAACGCGATCAGATAGGTCGCCCCGTGATCCAGGGCAATGGATCCGTGCTGCATCCCGGCGGGTAGGGAAATGACCGTGCCTTTGCCGCAAATCTGTTCACCCTGATCCCAGTAAAACCGAACGGTGCCATCCAGGATCACCAATGTTTCATCCGAATCGTGATGATGCCAGGCGTGTTCCTTGCCCGGAACATCGCGCTGCACCTCGATACAGCCCTGATCCGGCAACAGCTGTTCGACCAATGGGCGCAGATCGGCTGTGTCAATCCGGGTGGTGAAAATCCGAAAGTCGTTATCGGCATCTATGGTGCTGTGGTCCAGGCTCATGCGACCTCTCCTTTGTCATCTTTCTCAATTTCGGGGGTGATGCCCAGTTGATGGAACGGGCATATTGGGGTCTCGTTGCTATCGCCCAGAAAATACTGTTGAAATTCACGATTTTCGGTATCACCGAACTGGCCCAGATAGGGGGCCGGATCGATGGCATCGAACATTTCCAGCCGATCACGAACCAGATCAAGGGCCCGCGCCTGTGCTGGATCAGTCTTGTCCATGATCCCGTCAAACACCCAGCGCGGCTGGAACGTGATCATAAAGGCCGTGGACCGGCGGCTTTGGCGCAGAACATGGGCAGGGGTGTTGCAAACCACAAAGATCGGCTCCCCGGCAAAGCAGAATTCCCATTTATCGCTGTCCAGATCGCGGGCGATATCCGTTGGGCGGGGGGTGTCGTCCAGTCGTTCCAGATCATCCAGGATCGACCAGAACTTGTTGCGATAATCCTCGATCCCGCGAACCGGGCCAGGGCGGGCGAACAAAACCAGAGAGGTCATGCGCCCGAACTAGCGGGCCTGCGACAGATAACTGCGCAACACTGGCGCGATTTCCTCTGCGTTGAACGGATCAAGAAACGCAAACCGCAATTGGTCGGCTTTAAATCCCGTCACGCCAAAAACACATGGAAATGGTCTGGATTTACTGGTTAAAGTAGCCTCAAACTCTGAAAACAAGATACGACGCCAGTCAGAACCGGCAAAAGAATTTGGAATTTCTTCACGCTTTAACAATTTTTGCATATTATCAGCCCCTATTTCGATAAGATGAAATCTGATCTAGTTTTGACAAAAGATCAGGCTTTCGAATTGAAGATTCTTCTTCGTTTCGAAGAAAAACACACCTATAAGATGATCAATCACAGGTAGAATGGAAGATTCATGCTGAATCCGACGGAAAAAAAGATTCTGGAATTGCTTCGGGAAAACAGCCGCCGGTCCTTGACCGAAATCGGCGCGATTGTGGGATTGTCCCGCCCGACCGTGCGCCATCACATCGACAAACTGTCCGCCAAGGGCATCATTCGCCGTTTCACCATCGAGATCGATCACCCCGACATCGAAGTTCCCCAAGGCGTGCGGGCACTGTTTGACCTGCGTCTGCGCCGCAATGTCTGTGGCAAGGTGTTTTCGTCGATTGCTGGCTGGAGCGAGCTGGTATCGTGCTGGTCCACATCCGGGTCGACCGATATGCGGGTTTTGGTTGAGGCTGCTGATCAGACCATTATCGAGGGGCTGCGCGACCGGCTGGCCCGACATCCAGAGGTCGCCTCGCTGACCACCACGATGATCCTGAAAACCTGGTGTGAACGCATTTCCGGCATCCATGAGACCACACCAGAGGACTATGTCATCTCACGCCGCGACGCCACCTAAGACAGGCCTCAAGCCTTGCATCGCAGGGCAACTTCGGTCAAGACAATCAGGCGAAGCACGAGGATCAGATGGCGTTACCAGTTCAGCATCAAATGAAATATTGGGGCATTGCGACAGCGGTGTTTTTGCTGGCGCTGTGGTATCTGGGGCAGGTGATCATGCCGTTTTTGCTGGGCGGGGCGATTGCCTATTTTCTGGATCCGGTCGCGGACCGGTTAGAACGGATGGGATGCACCCGCGTCGTGGCCACCGCGATTATAACTCTGGTCGCCGTGCTGATTTTTATCATCATGGCGCTGATGATTGTGCCGACATTGGTCCAGCAATCGATTGCGCTGGTCGGGGCGGCGCCGGAACTCTTCGGTAAGCTCCAAGCCTTTTTGACGGAACGGATTCCGGCATTGATGGATGAAAACTCTTCGCTACGTCAATCGCTGGACAGTCTGGGCAAGGCGATTGAGGGCAAAGGCGGTGAGTTTCTGAACGGGTTGATCAATTCGGCGCTGAGCATCGTGAACGTTATCGTTTTACTCGTCATTACGCCAGTTGTGGCATTTTACCTGTTGCTGGATTGGGACCGGATGGTCGCACGTATCGACAGCCTGCTGCCGCGGGATCATGCCCCGATGATCCGCCAAGTGGCCGCGGATATTGATCGGACCATGGCCTCTTTCCTGCGCGGACAGGGAACCGTGTGCCTGATCCTGGGCACGTTTTACGCCATTTCGCTGATGTTGGTTGGCCTGAATTTCGGGCTGGTTGCCGGGTTTATTGCAGGGGCGCTGACCTTTATCCCCTATGTCGGTGCGCTGGTTGGTGGGGCGCTTGCGATCGGGCTCGCGCTCTTTCAGTTCTGGGGCGAATGGTGGTCCATCGGTCTGGTGGTGGGAATATTCGCTGTCGGACAGGTGTTGGAAGGCAATGTGATCACCCCCAAACTGGTGGGATCAAGCGTGGGTCTGCATCCGGTCTGGCTGATCTTTGCCCTATCGGCCTTTGGCACATTGTTCGGCTTTGTCGGCATGTTGGTGGCAGTGCCGGTTGCTGCCGCGATTGGTGTCATCACCCGCTTTCTGGTTGCCGAATATAAACGTGGTCGGCTGTATCTGGGCGTTGCGGGCCGCGATCAAGATCCGGAATAGTCCTATGGCAGAACAGTTGATTTTTGACCTGCCGGCGAGGCCCGCGCTGGGACGAGAGGATTTCTTTGTCTCAGACGGGAACGCGGTTGCCGTGGCCACATTGGCGGCGGTTGATAATTGGCCCCTGTCCAAGCAATTACTGATCGGCGAAGACGGCAGCGGCAAAACTCATCTGGCCCATGTTTGGGCCGCGGAAACCGGTGCGCGGATCCTGTCCGCCAGCGATTTGCACGGGCAAGACATGTCCGACCCCCAGACCCCGATCGTGGTCGAAGATGCCGACCGGATCGCGGCGCGACCAGACGATGAGGTCGCGCTCTTTCATCTGCACAATGTGATGTTGGAACGGCGGCTGCCACTTCTGGTGACCGCGCGTTCGGCACCGCGCGACTGGGGCCTTACCCTGCCCGATCTGGCCAGCCGAATGCAGGGCACGTCGGTGGTGCAGCTTCCAGCCCCTGATGAGCAGCTTTTGGGTGTCGTCATGCTAAAACTTTTTGCCGACCGGCAATTGCAGGTGGCCCCCAATCTGGTGGAATATCTGCTGCGCCGCATGGATCGCAGTTTCGCCGCAGCCCGTCAGTTGGTGGAGGAATTGGACCGTGCCGCCCTTACCCAAAACCGCGCAGTAACACGCCCTTTGGCGCGTGCAGTTCTGGACAAGCTCCATGAAGGTAACGCATAACGGTTACGCAGATGTCATGTGGGCAATTAATAAGGGCGATATGGTACAGACTGATTTTTTGACAGCACCATTCCCCGAACCCACGATGTTGCCACAGGCCGACATTCAGGGGCCCAAACGCTTTGTCAATCGGGAGCTTAGCTGGCTGGCCTTTAACTGGCGGGTGCTGGAAGAGGCCCGTAATCCGCGCGTCCCGCTGTTGGAACGGCTGCGGTTTTTGTCGATCTCTGCTACCAATCTGGATGAATTTTACACGGTGCGCGTTGCCGGTTTAAGGGAACTTGCGCAGGCCGGAAATCAAACCCCGGCGGCGGATGGCCTGACGGCGGCGCAACAGCTGATCCTGATCAATGCCGATGCCCGCAAGCTGATGGAAACCCAACAGCAAACCTGGGAACATCTGCAAAAAGAGATGGAGCAGTCAGAGATTTTCATTCTGAACCGCGACAACCTGACCGACGCGGACAAAGTGTTTCTGGAAGGGCATTTCCTATCGCAGGTCTTCCCAATTTTGACCCCGCTGGCGATCGATCCCGCGCACCCGTTTCCATTCATCCCCAATGCCGGTTTTGCCTTGGCCCTGCAACTGGAACGGATTTCCGACAAAAGGCCTCTGCAAGCCTTGCTGCCTGTTCCACAACAGGTTGACCGGTTCATCGCCCTGCCCTCGGACAATGGCAGCGACCGCTTCCTTCCGCTGGAGGAGCTGCTGCTTTTGCACCTGAACGCGCTGTTCCCCGGGTATAAAACCAAGGGATCATGTAACTTTCGGGTGCTGCGCGACAGCGATCTGGAGGTCGAGGACGAGGCCGAAGATCTGGTGCGCGAGTTTGAGGTCGCCCTGAAACGGCGCCGTCGGGGGCGTGTGATACGATTGAAGCTGTCAACCGGTGCGCCTGCAAAACTGCGCCGGTTGATCATGGAGGAACTGCCCGCCACGGAAACCGAGGTGGTCGAAATTGACGGGCTGATCGGTGTGGCGGATTTAAAAGAGCTGGTTCTGGACAGCCGCCACGATCTGCTGTGGCCGCCGTTTACACCCCGGGTGCCGGAACGGGTTCAGGACCATGACGGCGATATGTTTGCCGCGATCCAGCAAAAGGACATGCTGCTGCATCACCCCTATGAAACCTTTGACATGGTGGTGCGGTTTCTGACCCAGGCGGCCCGTGACCCGGATGTTGTCGCCATCAAACAGACGCTTTATCGCACATCGCATAAAAGCCCGATTGTCGAGGCGCTATGTGAGGCTGCAGAGGCTGGCAAATCCGTCACCGCGCTGGTGGAGTTGAAAGCGCGCTTTGACGAAGCTGCAAACATTCAGCAATCCCGGCATTTGGAACGGGCCGGGGCACATGTGGTCTATGGGTTTCTGAACTATAAAACCCATGCCAAAATCTCGACCGTTGTCCGGCGCGAGGGCACCAAACTTGTCACCTATACCCATTACGGTACTGGCAACTATCACCCGATCACCGCGCGGGTTTACACGGATCTGTCGCTTTTTACCTGTGATGCGGCATTGGGGCGTGATGCGACGCGAGTCTTTAACTATCTGTCGGGATATGCGCAGCCCGAATTTTTGGAAAACCTCGCCATATCCCCGATCACGCTGAAACCCAAGCTGCTGGAAATGATCAACGCCGAAGCGGCCCACGCGGAAAATGGCAAACCGGCAGAGATTTGGGCGAAGATGAATTCGCTAATCGACCCAGACATCATTGACGCACTTTACGCCGCAAGCGGCAAGGGCGTTAAAGTCAACCTGATCGTGCGCGGGATCTGCGGCCTGCGCCCCGGCATTCAGGGCCTGTCCGAAAACATCCGCGTCAAATCGATCGTTGGACGCTTTTTGGAACATTCCCGCATTGTGTGTTTCGGCAACGGCCATGGGTTGCCTTCGAAAAAGGCTCGGGTGTTCATGTCATCGGCAGATTGGATGGTGCGCAATATGGATCACCGTGTCGAAACCCTGGTCGAGGCCACCAACCCAACAGTTAAGGCACAGATCGTCAGCCAAATCATGGCCGCTAATCTGGCCGATCAGGCCCAAAGCTGGATCATGGGCCCGGATGGTAGTTTTACCCGACCAGATATTTCCGGCACCAACCGTCCGTTTAACTGCCACCGCTTTTTCATGGAAAACCCATCCCTGTCTGGCCGCGGATCGGCCGGGGCATCGGATGTTCCGCAACTCACCCATTCTGAAATAGAAACGCAATGACTGACGGCCAAGGCGACACACTGGAACATCTTTCAACAGATCCGTGGGATCCGTTTGACCGCCCCATTTTCGAGGACCCGTCGGCCCGTGCATTAGCCCGTGTCGGCGTTGTTGATATCGGATCGAACTCTGTCCGTCTGGTGGTGTTTGACGGGGCCGCACGCAGCCCCGCCTATTTCTTTAACGAAAAGATCATGTGTGCCCTTGGCGAAGGTTTGGCAGATACAGGTCATCTGAACCCCGAGGGGCGCAAACGCGCGCTGGAGGCGATCCGGCGCTTTCAACTTTTGGCCCGTGGCATGAATACTGGCGCCTTGACCGCCGTAGCCACCGCCGCAGTCCGCGAAGCGGTCGACGGGGCGGATTTCTGCGAACAGGTTCTGAAAGAAACCGGTCTGGTAATCCACGTCATTGATGGCCAGGAAGAGGCGCGCCTGTCTGCACAGGGCGTCTTGTTGGGCTGGCCCAATGCCGAGGGTCTGATCTGTGATATCGGTGGCGCCTCGATGGAGCTCGCCAGCATATCCGACGGCAAGGTTGGCGGTAGGGTCACCTCACCACTTGGGCCCCTGCGGTTAAAAACCGTAAAAGGTGGACAAAGCGGGTTGCAAAAGCACATTCGCAGAATTGTTAAAGAATTGGCGCAAGAACTGCCCCCCGATCACGGGCGCCTGTTTCTGGTGGGCGGATCGTGGCGGGCCTTTGCCCGGTTGGACATGGAACGACGGGATTATCCACTGAAGGTCCTGCATGAATATCGCATGACAACCAAATCAGTCGAAGCAACGTCAAACTATCTGGGGGCATACGAGCTGGAAGAGCTCAGTGCCCGCACCGGAACCTCGATGGCCCGGATGTCGTTGGTTCCTTATGCAACCTTGGTCCTGAACGAGTTGATCAAGGTGTATAAACCCCGCGATATCGCGGTGTCGTCTTATGGTATCCGCGAGGGGTTGCTGTATGAGCTGATGCCGGATCGCTTGCGCCGCCGCGACCCATTGCTGGAGGCTTGTCGGTTTTCCGAGGCAAAGGACGCGCGCCTGCCTGGTTTCGGCAAGGCGCTTTACACTTTCATCAAGCCGCTGTTTCCGGATCGGGATCCAGAACTGATCCGCCTGATCAAGGCGGCCTGTCTGCTTCATGATGTGACGTGGCGCGCCCATCCCGATTATCGGGCCGAGGTGTGTTTTGACAATGTGACCCGGGCCAATCTGGGCGGACTCAGGCATCGTGAACGGGTGTTTTTGGGATTGTCGCTGCTGCATCGCTATAAAAACAGCCGCGAAGGCAGCCGGTTTCAAAACCTGTTCGGCCTGCTGAGCGACGATCAGATTCAGCTGGCCGAAACCGTGGGCAAGGCGATGCGGTTCGGGGCGATGTTTTCCGTCGAAAACCCGGCCGCCATGGCTGAACTGAAATACATCCCCAAAGAACAGGTTTTGTTGTTGAAACTGTCCAGCGGGGCCGCGCCCCTATTTGGCGAAGTGGCACAAACGCGCCTTGCCTCTTTGGCCCGATCGATGAAGGCCGAGACCCGGGTCGAAACGTTGTTGTTATAGCTGAATCAGGGGCGTTGCCCCTCTTGCCCCGCCAGTGCGGGGCAATTCACACCAAGGCATTTCGGGCGAAAGGCAGGCCTGAGAATTCGGGTGCTCAGAGATCAATCTCTGCCTCAGGATCCTGACCAGGGGGTTCGACCATCAACGGGATTTTCCGCCGGATGATAATGTCACCATTGGGTAGAACTTCGGGCAGGTGATAAGCAGACAGATCGCCAATCATGGCGCGCAGTTCTTCCATCACCGGGCTTAGATCCTCTGCCATCTGATCCAGTTCGGTCAGCGCATCTTCCATGCCCTCCATCAACTGGCGCATGATCAGTTTGCTGCCCTCTTCGATCAGGTCGAGCCCCTCTTGCGTGTCGTCTTGCGGATCGTCCTGCGCGGCGGCGGGCGTCAGGCTGAGGCAAAAGGCGCAGAGAACAAGAGCAAAAGGTTTCATGCAGGCAATATAGGCGTAGAGCGCACAAATTTTAAGTCACAAGTCTATGTCGATTGTCACCGGGAAATGATCAGAAGCTGTCAGTAACGCCTCTTTCAGTTCCGGTGTTTCAAAACAAACCGGATCATCAAACGGGTGCCAGATGCGCCAACCCGGCGACTTTGCACGTAGATCGGTCGACACCATAATATAATCCAGAAGCGCCGACAGATAGCGTTTCTGGCTGCTGATGTAAAACCGCGCACTGACCGGTTGCACACCCCCACGGCGAAGCAAGGCCTGATGAGCGTGGGGATCAAACAGGCAATCAGTGCCGTCCTCGCCCAACACGACCTCCACCCCTGACCGGCCAAAGAGCTTTTCATACTCATCCAGACCGGGGCCATCGTTGAAATCGCCCATGACCATTAGACTGTCGCCTTGGCCCAGGTGTTCCTCCACCCGTTTGCGCAGCCAGATGCATTGCGCCAATTGCTTGCGCCGGTTTTCGATCGAAATGCGCATAGCCTCCTTGGCATTCCGGGCCCCATGCGGGGCCTTGGATTTGGCGTGAACCCCGATCAGGCGGAATTGGGCACCGGATGCGGTTTCGACCGCGAGTTCCAATGGCGGCTTGGACCAGCTGACCTTGTCCGGTGACATATCCGTATCCAGATCAAGCCGATAAACACCATCAAATCGCGGGGTGGGCCCATGAGTGCCGATCGATGCCCCTTGCGGATCATGGCGTGCGCTTAGAACCGTTGGATCATAAAGCAGCGCGATTTCCTGTTGGGTGTCGTTGGCAAAGCCTGACACGGCCTTGTTCGCCCGCAATCCATAGCGGGTTGCAAAGGTTTCGAGCGCCCGAACGGTTGATCGCTTGCCATTGGTATCAGGCGCCTCGATCACCATCACCGCATCTGCATCCAGCGCGGTAAACACGATACCCAGCGCCGCCAGTTGATCGGCACGTGTCACATTATAGCGCGCCGACCATTCCCCATCATCCAGCAGATGGCCCGCGTCATCAAAAAGCGCGTCGAACCATTCCACGTTATAGGTGGCGAACCTCATGCCGCCCGGCTTTGCTGTATTTCCTCCCAGGCGGCATTGATGGCGACCAGACGATCCTCTGCCAGTTTCACAGCCTCTATGGGCACGCCACGGGCAATGACGCGGTCGGGGTGATGATCGCGGATCAATTGCCGCCAGATTTTGCGGATCTCTGCCAGTTCCATCTCTGGGGCTACGCCCAAAACTTCGTAGGGGTTGGGGTCGGCATCCGGAACGAAGCGGGTGCGCAGGCTGCGAAAGGTCAGATCGTCCATGCCGAGGATATCAGAGACCTGATGCAGGAAGTCATCCTCATTGGGGTGATATTCCCCATCTGCCATGGCGATGTGAAACAGCCCCTCCATCAGATAGCACATGGTCTGGTCTTCAGCCTCGAACATGCGGGCGATGCGACGGGCGTAATCCTCGAACCCGGCCACATCCTGACGCGCTAGGTTAAAGACCCGGGCCGCCTGCGCCTCGTCCTCTTGGGCGATCTGAAATACCTCTCGGAAGGCCGTGACCTCATCGCGGGTCACTTGCCCGTCCGCCTTGGCCATTTTGGCCCCCAGCGCAATAACCGCGATGGTAAAGGCAACAGAGCGTTCCGGCGGGCTGCGCAGCTGGTCAAACACCGCGCTCAGGCTTTCGCCCTTGGCCAGTGCCTCCAGCGCGGCGGATATGCGGGTCCAGATCGACATGGTGTTATGGTAACCGATTGAATTGCAGGCGGTAAGGGAGTGTCACAGAGTTTTCTGCATTACAACAAGGTCATGCCAACGGTCAAACTTCCATCCTACTTCTGGGACGCGGGCGACTTCGACATAATCCATTTTCTGGTGAAACCTGATCCCATCCAGATTTTCATGGCTGACCCCGGCAATCATCAAATGGCCCTTTTGTCCGCGCGCGTGGTCTTCGATCACACCCAGCAACACCCGCCCCAGCCCCGCGCCCTTGGCCTGTGGCGCAATATAAATCGAATGTTCAAAGGAATAGCGATACCCGATCCCATTGCGAAACATCCCGTAGAAAGCAAAGCCGATGATGGCGCCGCCCTGTTCCGCCACCACGAACGCATGCTGTTGCTGTGCCTTATCCTCGATCATCGCGGCGATGGTCTCGACCGTGTGGGGCGCGCTGTTGAAGGTTGCGATATGGCCTTCAATAACCGGGTTCCAGATGGCCAGAATGCCGGGAATGTCGGCAGGCGTTGCGGGACGTATAATCATAGGGTCACCTTCTTACCCTGTGCTGTTGTGATTTCGGCCAAAAGTCGCGGCGCGCCTTTTGCAAAAGTGACGCGCGGGTCGGACAAATACGGGGCCAAAAGGGCGGATAGTTCCGCCGCCTGCGGATGCTGGATGCCAATCCCTGTCAAACGGTACCCGGTTGGGCGCAAACGTTCTGCCGGATGCCCACCGGACTGCCATTCGATCAAAGCTGGGAAAGTCTGGTCAAAGGGCAATATCCCGTCATTTGGCACCGCCATCCGCCAGCTAAGGTCCCCACGAGATAAGGCGACGGGTTCACCAACCCTGCAGGGTAAGATCGCCAGCATATCGTTCAGCGCGGCACACCGGCAAATCCAGTTTCCCAGACGAGGTAGGCCGCTGACCTGATCCAACCCGAACCAGCGGGCGCGATCTGGCGCGGGGAGTGACGGGTCGATGGTGATCACTTCCAGATATTCACCGCCCTCCAACCCCATCAGCCGGTTATGGGTGCCCATCACCGGGTGCTGACCGCCGGGTTCCGTTTGAACGCCCAAACGCTCTTCGACCCAAGCCTGCCCTGCGTCCAACGTTTCGGCGACAATTGCAACGTGATCCAAAACCAACATGGCGCGATGCTGACCCCAGCACCGCGCCATGCGCAAGACTTAATTCGTCACAAATCAGAAGGATTCGAGGATCAGACGCGCGTTACATTGATTGCCATCATAGGTCCCGATCCAGATATCATAGACACCATCGCCAGATGGTCGGGTTAAACGGATCTTATGCACTACGAGTTTCACGGATCAATTTCAGGATGTCCTGCGCGGCATCCGGGATATTGGTGCCCGGTCCAAAGATCGCTTTCACCCCGGCCTTTTTCAAGAAGTCATAATCCTGTTGCGGGATGACCCCGCCGCAGATCACGATGATATCCTCGGCGTCCTGATCTTTCAGCGCCTGGATCAGATGCGGGGCCAATGTCTTGTGCCCTGCTGCCTGGGTGGAGACGCCGATAACATGCACGTCATTGTCCACCGCATCCTGCGCGGCCTCTTCGGGGGTCTGAAACAGCGGTCCCACGTCGACATCGAAGCCGATATCGGCAAAGGCCGTGGCGATCACCTTGGCGCCCCGGTCATGGCCGTCCTGGCCCATTTTCACCACCAGCATGCGCGGGCGGCGGCCCTCTGCCTCGGCGAATTCCTCGACCGATTTCTGGATCGCGGCAAAACCTTCGTCGCCTTCATAGGCCGCCCCGTAGACACCTGCGAGCGTCTTGACCTCTGCGCGGTGGCGTCCAAACTCATCTTCCATAGCCATACTGATCTCTCCTACAGAGGCGCGGGCGCGGGCCGCAGCAACGGCGGCTTCCAACAGGTTGCCACCTTCACGGCAGCGGCGGGTGATCTCTGACAAGGCCGCGTCACAAGCAGCCTGATCGCGGGTGGCGCGGATATCGTTCAGGCGGGCGACTTGCGCTTCGCGCACGGCGTGGTTGTCGACATCCAGAATGTCCAGCTCGCCCTCTTTTTCCAGCCTGTATTTGTTGACACCAACGACGACTTCTTCACCGCGGTCCACCATCGCCTGACGACGGGCGGCGCTCTCCTCAATGCGCAGTTTCGGCATACCCGACGCCACTGCCTTGGTCATGCCGCCCATTTCCTCGACCTCTTCCATCAGGGCCCAGGCGGCCTCTGCCAGTTCATGGGTCAGGCTCTCGACGTAATAGGACCCCGCCAGCGGATCGACGACATTGGTGACACCCGTTTCCTCTTGCAAGACCAGCTGGGTATTCCGCGCGATGCGGGCGGAAAATTCGGTGGGCAGGGCGATGGCCTCATCCAAGGCATTGGTGTGCAGCGACTGTGTGCCGCCCAGAACCGCGCTCATCGCCTCATAGGCCGTGCGGATCACGTTGTTGTAAGGGTCCTGTTCCTGCAATGAAACGCCCGAGGTCTGGCAGTGGGTGCGCAACATGGAGGAGCGCGGGTTCTTCGGTTCAAACTCGCTCATCACCCGGTGCCACAACAGACGCGCGGCGCGCAGCTTAGCGGCCTCCATGAAGAAATTCATGCCGATAGCGAAAAAGAAGCTCAGGCGGCCTGCGAATTTATCCACATCCATACCCCGCGCCAGCGCCGAACGTACATATTCGCGCCCATCGGCCAGCGTATAGGCCAGCTCCTGCACCAGGTTCGCGCCCGCCTCTTGCATGTGATAGCCAGATATTGAGATGGAGTTGAACTTCGGCATCTCATTGGCCGTGTATTCGATGATATCGGCCACGATCCGCATCGAAGGTTCAGGCGGATAGACATAAGTGTTGCGGACCATGAACTCTTTCAAAATGTCGTTCTGAATGGTGCCCGACAGCAGACCGCGATCAACGCCCTGCTCTTCGCCCGCCACAATGAAACTGGCCAGGACCGGGATCACCGCGCCGTTCATGGTCATCGACACCGACACCTTATCCAACGGGATACCGTCAAAGAGGATTTTCATATCCTCGACGCTATCAATCGCCACACCGGCCTTGCCCACATCACCCACCACACGCGGATGGTCGCTGTCATACCCCCGATGCGTGGCCAGATCGAAGGCGACAGATACGCCCTGCTGCCCGGCAGCGAGGTTCTTGCGGTAAAAGTTGTTGGATTCCTCAGCTGTCGAGAACCCCGCATACTGGCGGATGGTCCAGGGACGGCCCGCATACATCGTGGCCTTCACCCCACGGGTAAAGGGCGCCTGTCCCGGCACACCGCCCATATGCGGCAGATCGGCGGCATCTTCTGCCGTGTATAGCGGCTTGACCTTGATGCCTTCCAGCGTGTCCCAGGTCAGGTCTGCAAGTTCGCGGTTACGCAATTCCTTTTCGGCGATTGCCGCCCAGGTTTCATTGGTCTTGGTCATCCCATCATCCTTTGATCGTCGCGGGCAAACCTGTCCTTTGACGGGTCTGCACTGAATATTTTCCCAAACCCCGTAGAACCGCGTGAAAAACAGCTTATATTCCATAGGATAGGAGGTCCGATGACTCGCATCATTTCGACGCTAGCCCTTATATTTCTGGGGTTCGGGGCATGGGCCACTGAACCGCCTGTTCTGGATATCCGTCCGGCGGAGGACGCCACGACAGATGATTTTCTGTGGCAATCCCGGCTGATCATCGTGTTTGCCGATTCCGACAACGATCCCCGGTTCATTGAACAGATCGACCTGTTGATTGATCGCCCGGATGAGCTGATCGAACGCGATGTCATCGTCCTGACCGATACCGACCCAAAGGCCCGCACCGACATCCGGCAAGAGTTTCGCCCGCGCGGGTTCATGATGGTGCTGGTCGGAAAAGACGGATCAATCCTGCTGCGCAAACCCTTCCCGTGGCACGCCCGCGAAATCACACGCTCCATCGACAAAACGCCGCTCAGACAGCAGGAACTGTCATCGGGGGGGGGATGATCCCGCCCTTGATATGTGGGCTTGTGGCTCACTCGAACTCCATGATCACTTCGTCAACGGCCAGATTGTCACCGGCGGCCGCGTTGATTTTGGCAACGACGCCAGTTCTTTCGGCGCGCAGGATGTTTTCCATCTTCATCGCCTCGACCGTGCACAGCGCCTGACCTTCCTGCACTTCATCACCCTCTTCGACGTTGAGTTTCACAATCAGGCCCGGCATCGGGCAGAGCAGCATTTTAGAGGTATCGGGCGCGACTTTTTCCAACATATGGCCGGCCAGTTCGACCTGACGCGGGGTACGCACTTGAACTCGCAGATCAGCGCCACGGGACCGCATCCGGAAACCACCGGTGACTTTACCGACCTTCAAGACCAATGGCGCCCCGTCCACCAACAATGCGGCCAGTTGGTCGCCCGGCGTCCAATTTGATGTCACACGATGGGTGCGGCCATCATCGAAATAGACAGTCGATCCATCATGATCGGCCTCGACCGTGACGGCAAAGTTTTCGCCCTGCAGGCTGACGACCCAATCATCGCCAACCTTGCGTTCGTGATTGTCCATCCGGCCCGACACACGAGTGCGTCGGATTTCTGCCACCCGGTGCATGGCCGCGGCAGAGGCCGCAATCCGTTGCAACGCATCCCGGTCCAGTTCGACACCGTTGAATCCTTCGGGATATTCCTCTTCGATAAAGGCTGTGGTCATGTCGCCCGAACAGAACTTTGGATGATCCATTACGGCGGACAGGAAAGGCAGGTTGTGACCGATGCCTTCCACCTCGAACCCGTCCAGCGCGTTGCGCATGCCCTCAATCGCGTCTGCGCGGGTCGGGGCCCAGGTACACAGCTTGGCGATCATCGGGTCGTAATACATGCTGATCTCGCCGCCCTCAAAAACACCGGTGTCGTTGCGCACGACGGAAGTGTCCATCGCCACCTCTGCCGGGGGGCGATAACGGGTCAAGCGCCCGATAGAGGGCAAGAAGTTGCGATAGGGATCTTCGGCGTAAAGGCGGCTTTCCATCGCCCAGCCGTTCAGGGTCACGTCATCCTGCGCGATGGTCAGTTTTTCGCCATTCGCAACCCGGATCATCTGTTCGACCAGATCGACGCCGGTGATCAGTTCCGTCACAGGGTGTTCCACCTGCAGGCGGGTGTTCATTTCCAGGAAATAGAAGTTTTTGTCGCCATCGACGATGAATTCCACTGTTCCGGCGCTGGAATAATCCACCGCCTGCGCCAGCGCGACAGCCTGTTCGCCCATCGCCTTGCGGGTGGCCTCATCCAGAAACGGGCTGGGGGCCTCTTCGATTACCTTTTGGTTTCGGCGCTGGATCGAGCATTCCCGTTCACCCAGATAGATCGCATTGCCGTGCTGGTCGGCCAAAACCTGAATTTCAATATGGCGTGGCTGAGTCACAAATTTTTCGATGAAGATACGGTCATCACCAAAGGAACTGGCGGCCTCGTTCTTTGACGATTGAAACCCTTCGCGTGCCTCATCGTCGTTCCAGGCGATGCGCATCCCTTTGCCGCCACCGCCGGCAGAGGCCTTGATCATCACCGGATAGCCGATCTCGTTGGAAATCTTCACCGCCTCTTCGGCATCCTCGATCAGGCCCATGTAGCCGGGCACGGTCGAGACATCAGCCTCCTGTGCGATTTTCTTTGACGTGATCTTGTCGCCCATCGCCTCAATAGCAGAGGCTGACGGGCCGATAAACGCAACGCCCTCTTTGGCCAACGCCTCAGCAAAGAGCTTGTTTTCACTTAGAAAGCCATATCCGGGATGCACGGCCTCGGCCCCGGTTTCGCGGATCGCCGTCATCACGTTTTCAATGACGATATAGCTTTGATTGGCAGGGGGCGGGCCGACATGCACAGCCTCATCAGCCATTTTCACATGCAGTGCATTGCGGTCTGCATCAGAATAGATGGCCACCGTCTGAATGCCCATCTTGCGCGCCGACTTGATGACCCGGCATGCGATTTCCCCGCGGTTGGCGATCAGGATTTTCTTGAACATCTTTTTTCCTCGATATGCAGGATCAGGCGAGCTGACCAAATTGTGGGCTGGCAGAAAACATGCGGAAACGGCGGGTCAGACATTTGTCTGCACCGTTATGCCGGAAACCGGTCTCTGTTTTTGGGATTAGGGGATTGCGGCTCGGTTTCAGGGCAAACCTAGGCGCAGGATAGCCAAGGCACAACATGACGCGCCCTGGCTTACAAGTATAGGTGTTTAGGCCGCGATAATTATTCGCAGACGCCCGCGTCGTCGCACAGGACGCCCGCTGCACCACCGACAATGGCGCCGGTAAGAACGCTGCCACCGGTAACATCGGCAACGACCGCGCCCGCTGCAGCACCCGCCGCGCCGCGTTCCAAGTCGTTGTCCAGACAGGCCGAGAGCGACATGGTCGCGGCGGCAAGAATGGCGATTGTTCTGATCTGCATGATAAAAATCCCTCAATGTTCAGGTGTGTATGCCCGTTGTTCAAGGATAGCGCACCACACGGCAAAAGGGAATCAGCATCCCGACCAGATCGGCACAGCTTTGCCGATGGGCCGGAACCAAGATATTCCGGTTCAGCGGCAAAGCCACCGAACCGGCAGTGAGGGGAAGGAATAGGGTAACGTGTCTGACGTTTCTCGGCGACTTGTTGTATCGTCGCCCTGATACCAACTTGGTGATTATGGGGCGGGTAAACAATAGGCTGCATCACAGCGCGGGGCTCCCCGGCTGTTTTCTGCCCATTCCCTTGAAAGATGGGCAAAATTTTGCCGACCTCAGTCATTTAACAGCTCCGGGAAGGTGCGTTGGATGCATTCCAGATCCAGCTGCAGCAATGCCTCATAACTTTGTGGATCAAACGGATCTTCGGCGGCCACAACCTCGCGGCCGAAAAACCAGGACAACCGCCCGGCATCCAGATTGCCACGCTCAAAAGGTTGATCGCCGAAGTAATCAATCAGGCAGTCCAGAAACCCCACATCGGCACGGCGATCTGCCGGGCGGCGATCGGCATAGCGTTCACGTGCGGTCAGCGGAACGGCCCCGGATTTGTTCGGTCTACGAATTGTAAATTGATAGTCTGTTCCGGGCAGACGGCCGGGAAATCCTCGATGCTTCAACATGACAGAGCCCCTTTATGATAAGGGCTTTCAAAGCATTCAACGATGTCGGAGGGATGACTTAGGCGCCAATTCTGAAAAAGGCGGAGTATCGGGACGGACCAAGCCCGCCCCGATGAGTACTGATTAGTACTTTGTGCTCGGCTCTTCAACCATAACCGGCTCTTCAACCATGACTGGCTCTTCTTGTTGTGCGCATGCGGCAACCAGAACAACCAGACCCAGTGCAACAACTGCTTTGATGCTGTTAGACATGTATAGCTCCTACTTCTACTGTCGCGAGGACTGAACCCCTTACGTTCCATAAAATCGGCTGCGTTTCCGCAACCTATAGCAAAGATAACGAGTTTTTTTGGGAATGAACACACTTCTTGTGCAGAATCAGCAAATTGCGGCCTGCGTGGCATTGCCACAACAGAAAATGCTTTTGTTTCAGCACCAAAACACGCAGGCATCAGAACATCTCCCACTGGCAGGTGCCGTCATCGACCGTGTAGGCCTCGAAATACTGGATGACTTCCGGTTCGGTCGCACCATAGGCCATGGGCCGATCCGATAATGAAACCACGATCTGCGATGGCTTTGGACCCAGCGATGAAATTCGCGGGACAGCGTATGTTTCACACAAATGTTTCATATCACCTTCAACATCTTCAAACTTCAGCGCCTTATCACTTGCCCCAATCGCCGGGGCCACAAACCTGAACCGTACCGTCAAACCGTCGACCCCTTGTTGTCCGTGGATGACGTCCAACAATGTGATCACCTGCCCCGAAGGAACGGCAAGCACTTCATCGCCAACCTCGCCTTCCGCTTCGGGTCCCCCGCCAAACTGCAGGGCCACCAACAAAGCTGCCATCAATCCAATCACCCCAGATAGGTAAAGCCATCTTTGGCGCATTCAGACCTCACAGCGGGATGTTATCGTGCTTCTTCCACGGGTTTTTCAGGCTCTTGTTTCTGAGCGAGGCAAAGGCCCGCGCCACCCGACGGCGGGTGGATTGCGGCATGATCACCTCGTCAATAAATCCCTTCTCGGCAGCAACAAACGGATTGGCAAAGCGATCCTCGTAGTCCTTCGTGCGCTGCGCGATCTTGTCCGGATCGCCCAGTTCAGAACGATACAGAATTTCTGTCGCCCCCTTGGCCCCCATCACAGCAATTTCCGCTGTTGGCCAGGCATAGTTGAAATCACCGCGCAGATGCTTGGACGCCATCACGTCATAGGCACCACCATAGGCCTTGCGGGTGATGACCGTGACCTTGGGCACCGTCGCCTCGCCATAGGCAAACAAAAGCTTCGCGCCATGTTTGATCACGCCGCCATATTCCTGGCTGGTACCGGGCAGGAAACCGGGCACATCAACAAAGGTCAGAATCGGAATTTCAAATGCATCGCAGAAGCGCACGAACCGTGCGGCCTTGCGGCTGCTATCAATATCCAGACAGCCCGCCAGCACCATCGGCTGGTTGGTCACCACACCCACGGTGCGCCCTTCCAGACGGATGAACCCGGTGATGATGTTTTTGGCGTAATCTTCCTGAATTTCGTAAAAATCACCCTCATCCGCGACCTTCAGGATCAACTCCTTCATGTCATAGGGCGTGTTCGGGTTGTCGGGGATCAACGTGTCCAGGCTGCTTTCCACCCGTGCCGGATCATCAAAGAACGGGCGCGTGGGCACCTTGTCGCGGTTGTTCAGGGGCAGGAAATCAACCAGACGACGCACCTCTGCCAAGGCTTCGACATCGTTTTCAAACGCACCATCCGCCACAGAGGATTTCTTGGTATGGGTTGACGCCCCACCCAATTCCTCTGCCGTGACGACCTCATTGGTCACGGTTTTCACCACATCGGGGCCGGTGACAAACATGTAAGAGCTGTCTTTGACCATGAAGATAAAATCGGTCATCGCAGGCGAATAGACCGCCCCACCTGCGCAGGGGCCCATGATCACGCTGATCTGTGGGACAACACCAGAGGCCATGATGTTGCGCTGGAACACTTCCGCATATCCCGCCAGCGATGCGACCCCTTCCTGAATGCGCGCGCCACCGGAATCGTTGATCCCAATGACCGGCGCGCCATTCTTCATGGCCATGTCCATGATCTTGCAAATCTTTTCGGCGTGGGTTTCGCTAAGCGACCCGCCAAAGACAGTAAAATCCTGGCTGAACACATAAACCATCCGGCCGTTGATGGTGCCCCAACCGGTGACAACCCCATCCCCCGCCGGGCGGTCCTGCTGCATCGCGAATTCGGTGCAGCGATGCGCGACGAACATGTCAAATTCTTCAAAGGACCCTTCGTCCAACAGCAATTCAATCCGCTCGCGCGCTGTCAGCTTGCCCTTGCCGTGCTGGGCATCAATCCGACGTTGACCACCGCCCATGCGGGCGATTTTGCGGCGGGTTTCCAGTTCCTCGGTAATCGTAGTCATAAACGTCCCCTGCGTGATTGTCTGGCGTCATAGCAATCAAAGTGCCCTGTGACCAGCAAAGTTGCGAATATTTGCAAACTGTTAGCAACAAACAATCTGCGAATTGTAAATCTGCAAATACTAGCCATTGTTTTCACTGGCGCAGGCCAAAACAAGCCGCTACAGGTTGACCATGACAACCAAACCCACGGCAAAGCTGCTCGATTCCTCAACACCGCCACATATTCTAACGCTGATCTTGTTGGCGGGGATGGGGGCCTTGTCCATGAATATGTTCCTGCCCTCCTTGCCGGGCATGACCGCCTATTTCCAAACCGACTATCGATTAATGCAGCTGTCGGTGGCGCTGTATCTTGGCCTGAATGCCGTCCTGCAACTGTTCATCGGTCCATTGTCAGATCGTTACGGGCGCAGGCCTATTATTTTATGGGGCAATTCCCTGTTCATTTTGGCAACGCTGGGCTGCATCTATTCCCCCACCGCCGAGGTTTTTTTGCTGTTTCGCATGGGACAGGCCGTGATCGTGACGGGAATGGTTCTTAGCCGCGCCATCGTGCGCGACATGGTGCCTGATGAACAGGCGGCCTCCATGATCGGCTATGTCACCATGGGCATGGCGCTGGTTCCGATGGTGGCCCCCGCTGTGGGTGGGGTTCTGGATGGTATGTGGGGGTGGAAATCCGTGTTCTGGACATTCATCCTGTGCGGCGTGCTGTTGCAATGGCTGTGCTGGCGGGATGTCGGTGAAACGGCCCCGGTGAAAACTGGTGGGTTTGCACAGCAGTTTCACGAGATTCCACAGCTGCTACGCTCCCCTCGGTTCTGGGGATATTCGGCCACGGCGGCTTTTGCCTCCGGGTCTTTCTTTGCCTACCTGGGTGGCGGGCCTTTTGTCGGCGCCGAAGTGTTTCAGCTGTCCCCCGAATGGGTCGGTTTTTTGTTTGGCGCCCCGGCGATCGGTTATCTGGTCGGCAATTTCCTGTCTGGCCGGTTTTCGCGCGTATTTGGCATCAACCGGATGGTTCTGCTCGGTGCCATCATGAACATGTCAGGCATCGCGATATCCCTGATTATCTTCTTGGTCGGCGCCGGAAATGTCTGGAGCTTTTTCGGTTTCATGATTTTCGTGGGCCTGGGCAACGGTATGGTTATTCCCAACGCCACGGCGGGCGCTTTGTCCGTCCGCCCACATCTTGCCGGAACCGCCTCTGGCCTGTCGGGTGCGATCATGATCGGGGGTGGCGCGGCACTGTCAGCCATTGCCGGTGCCATGCTGACCGTCGAAACAGGGACCTTTCCGCTGCTGTGGATCATGCTTTTAACCGCCTTTATGGGCCTTGTTTCCATCCTTATGGTGATCCGACGAGAGACACGTCTGGCCAGCGCCTGATCGCATAGCCCTTGCGCCATGGCGGTAAGTTTGCAAACCTTACCCAGATAACCAGCAAAGTCGCAAACACCGATGGCCACACAGAAACTCTATGCAGGCGCAAAATTGCGCGAAGTGCGCACCCGACTGGAGCTGACGCAAAAGGCGTTTGCCGAAAAGCTGGGGGTCAGCCTGCCCTATCTGAACCAGATGGAAAACAATAATCGCCCGGTTTCGACCGCTGTGGTTTTAGCCCTGGCGCAGGAATTTGGCTTTGACGTGACAGAATTGTCCACCGGGGACACCGAACGCCTGGTCAGCGATATGCGCGAGGCATTGGCCGATCCGGCCATCACGGAAACCCCGCCACTGGCCGATCTGCGGCTGGCCGCGTCAAACGCGCCAACGCTGGCGCGGGCCTTTTTGGAATTACACCGATCTTACCGTCAGGTTCATGAACGCCTTGCCTCTCTGGACGAGGCTCTGGGGCGCAGCGATAGCTTGTCCAGTGTCAGCCCGTGGGAAGAGGTGCGTGATTTCTTTCACTATTGCGACAATTACATTGATGCCGTGGATCACGCCGCTGAACATTTTGCCTCTGACACAAGCTCTGTCGAGGCGCTAGAACGAAAAGCGATCGAACGGCTAGAGGCAAGCGGCATCACCTGCAACATTGCCGATCTGCCCGATCTGCGCGGGTTTGACCCGGACCAGAAACGTCTGACACTGTCCTCACGGGCACCGGGACCAACCCGACGCTTTCAGCTTTTGCACCATCTGGCCCTGATCACACAGAATGATCTGCTGGAGGCCACGTTGGATTTCGCCCGCTTTCAGACCGACAGCGCCCGCGCCATTGCCAAGGTCGGACTGGCCAATTACTTCGCCGGATCCGCCCTGTTGCCCTATGGCAAGTTTCTGGCGGCCGCAAACGAGGAACGCCATGATCTGGAACGCCTGTCAGATCGGTTCGGTGCCTCGATCGAACAGATCGCCCATCGCCTGTCGACCCTGCAGCGGCCCGGGGCCAAAGGCGTCCCCTTCTTTTTTGTCCGGGTGGATCAGGCCGGCACCATCACCAAACGCCATTCGGCCACGCGGCTGCAATTTGCCCGTTTTGGCGGGGCTTGTCCGCTGTGGAACGTCCACCGTGCCTTTGAAACGCCGGGGCATTTCCTGCGCCAACTGGCTGAAACACCCGACGGGGTACGCTATTTCTGCCTGGCCCGTGACGTGTCGAAATCCGGCCGGTCGTTCAAATCCCCGGTCCAGCGCTTTGCCATCGGGTTGGGATGCGAGGTCAAACACGCGGGATCCTTGGTTTATGCCGACGACATGGATGTTGGCAACAGTTCGGCCTATGAACCGATCGGGATTTCCTGCCGTATCTGCGAACGCCCCAACTGCCATCAACGATCGGTGCCACCGCTGGAACGGCGACTGACGATAGACCCCAACAGCCGGGGCACCCTGCCCTACAGCGTGGTTGAATAGCGCCCTAGGCTGCAGCCAGAATCCGCGCCAGTTCATCCTTCAGATGCAGCCGCAGCTTGCGCATCTCCATCATGTGTAAATCATCGGTCGGCTCAATATCCGTTTCGGCCCGATGCACCGCCCTGTTAATCTCGTGATACTCGTCAAACAAGCGCACAAAATGTGCGTCCTTTTGCTTTAACACGCTGATTTTCTGCGCATATTCTGGAAATTCTTCTGCCAATTCGTGGGGAGTGTGTGACATGATCTGCCTTTCTGATTAATCTCAGCCCAAGGCTATTGGCAAAGCGGATTGCCCACCTTGACACGTATCAAATCAGATCACTTCTTTTGCGGCAGAATTTACTCTCCCCGCGGGAAACGCTGATTGTCCTCGACCACATTCAAATCCATATGGTTGCGCATGTATCGTTCCGATGCCTTTTGCAGGGGCTGATAATCCCACGGGTAATAATCGCCATTGCGCAGCGCCTCATAAACCACCCAACGCCGCGCCTGGCTTTCGCGCACTTCAGCATCGTAACGATCCAAATCCCAGCGCGTTTCGGCCTTTGCCCGCAGGCTGTTCAGCGTACCTTGATGGGCCGGATCATCCGCCAGATTGGTCAGCTCATGCGGGTCATCCTCCAGATCGAACAACTGATCTGGATCCAGCGCACAGCGATTGTATTTCCACCTGCCGTAGCGCAGCGACACCAACGGCGCATAGGACGCCTCTGCCGCATATTCCATGGCCACAGGCGCAGTACGTTCCGCCCCCTGCGCTGTAGGAAGCAGACTTTCGCCATCGGTCCAGGGCATCACCTCTTCTATCGAAATCCCCGCCAAATCACAAAGCGTGGGCGTCACATCCACTGTCGATACCGACGCATCGATGCGGCCTGCGGGCAGATCAGGGGCAGCGATCATCAGGGGTACACGGGCGGAGCCGTCATAGAAGTTCATCTTGAACCAAAGCCCCCGTTCCCCCAACATATCGCCGTGGTCCGACACGAACAGGATCACCGCCTCCTGCCGTGTCGCCTCCAACGCCTCCATCACCTCGCCGATCTTGTCATCAAGGTAAGAGATATTGGCGAAATAGGCGCGGCGTGATTTGCGGATGTCGTCCTCAGAAATGTCGAATTTCCGCCAGTCATTGGCATCGAAAATCCGCTGCGCATGGGGATCGTGATCGGCGTAGGCCATGGCCGGAACCTCCGGCAACAGATGTTCGCAATCGGCGTACAGATCCCAGTATTTCTTGCGCGCCACATAGGGGTCATGGGGGTGGGTAAAACTGACAGTCAGGCACCACGGGCGATCATCCTTGCCGCGCGCCAGATCATAAACCTTGCGGGTGGCGTGATAGGCGACCTCGTCATCATATTCCATCTGGTTAGAGATTTCCGCGACCCCTGCCCCAGTGACCGACCCCATATTGTGATACCACCAATCAATGCGTTCGCCGGGCTTGCGGTAATCGGGCGTCCAGCCAAAATCGGCAGGGTAAATGTCGGTGGTCAGACGCTCCTCAAACCCGTGCATCTGGTCGGGGCCAACAAAATGCATCTTGCCCGACAGGCAGGTCTGATAGCCCGCCCGGCGCAAGTGGTGCGCGTAGGTCGGAATGTCCGACGCGAACTCCGCCGCATTGTCATAGACCCGGGTCCGGCGCGGCAACTGCCCAGACATGAAACTGGCCCGCCCCGGCGCACACAGAGGCGAGGCCGTATAGGTATTGGTAAAACGGGTGGAGCGTGCGGCAAGCCGCTTCAGGTTGGGCACATGCAGCCAATCCGCCGGCCCATCGGGGAAAAGCGTTCCGTTCAACTGGTCCACCATGAAGATCAGAATGTTTGGTTTGCTCATATCTGTGCCTTTGCCGTCAGAACAGGGCTTGGTGTCATCATTATCAGGATACTTCTGCTGCATTATTGAAAACCGTCAAAATACGAACCAGATTAGTCGGTTACGTCCAGAACGCACCGCGCGTATATCCGATGATATGTGCGCTGCTTATCATTGGTTGACTGATCAATCAATCGACATTGATAACCCTATAGCCCACACCCGTTTGGTTCAGAAAGCTGCGCCTATTGCACTGTGATGCGGGAGCATGGCAATTGGAAATTTCAAGCCAGCTTTGCGGGACGGAGCGGCCATTCACCTACGCGCGTTGAGTGATCGCTTTTCGATGGAACTCAAGGCCAGTGCTATTTTGTCAGCGAGCATGTCGGGCTGATCGACACTCGCCCAATGGGTGGCGTTTTCGAGAACGATCCGATCCATCGGGTTTTCACTAAGCCATTCGAGAGTGGTTTTCGGGCAGTTTTCGGGATTGTAGAGATAGATCACCTTTGCTGCATTTTGCAAAACCATTCCGGGCAAATGTTTTGCGGAGAACCCTCGCGCATCTGCTCCAAGCTGCCAGAGTGCCACCGGATCAGCTTCCGATACAGCCTGTCGATATCGTGTTATGATCGGTGCTGTCGTAGACATTTCGTCCAGCCGGTCGAGAAATGCTCTTCGAAATGAAGCTGGGTCATCATAGTCGGCCGCTGTCCCTGAGAAATATGCGTCTTCAGCCGTTATATTCCCTTCCAAGGAAAGGATTGACGTGATGGAGCAGCCGGGTTTCTCAGCCGCGAGCGATGCGATGATCGAAGCCACCGAATGAGCTAGGACGATTTCAGCCCCACATTCGTTCGCCCGATCCGCAACAAACTGGGCAAGAGCATTGAGGGTGGTTTTACCTGATAACGGTGGCGCTCCAAATCCCGGAAGATTGAAGGGCAGCAATCGATAGTTTTTGGCGATGCGGGTTTCAGCCAAACCTTCGAACATGCTCGCATTGTCGCCGAAGCCTCCAATGCAGAGAATTACAGGGCATTTGCCCACAGTGTGCTCAGGTCGTTCCGATGCTGTTTCAACCATCCAGCTCTCCTAGCGTCCCATTTAGCGAACTTTAGTGCTAGGCCGCAACGTCATGCAACTTGGGCACACGCTTTCGATTGGCTGTTAGTTGTTAAGTGAACAAAAACTGCTATCGAACCCATGTCAGCTTCGAAATTCTACCTTTTTAAGCCGTTGTCGTGTTTTCCAACCCTATCCGCATGAAACGGGTCGCCCGACCTGGATCAATCTGGGTATCTGAAAGTATCGACAAAGTGACCGAGATACTTGGATGCCCCTTACCCCCACACCAAGCCTGGATATCAAATCCACCATCATGCTGCTGATGCTGGCAGCCGTTTGGGGCGGATCGTTCTTTTTCGGCGAAGTGGCTTTGCAAGAGGTTCCACCACTGACAATTACCTTGCACCGGGTCATCTGGGCCGTGCCGATATTGGCGGTGATTGTCATATCACAAGGAATTGCCATTCCTCGATCGGTTCGAATTTGGCGGGCATACATTGTGATGGGGGCGCTTAACAACGCCATCCCCTTTTCGCTGATTTTTTGGGGGCAGACACAGATCGAAAGCGGGCTTGCCTCCATCCTGAACGGAACAACTGCCATGTTCGGGGCGGTGGTTGCTGGCCTATTGTTGCCTGATGAGCCGTTGACCATAAAAAAGATGCTCGGCGCCGCGCTGGGTGTTTCCGGCGTGGCCTTCATCATGGGGCCTAGTGCGTTGACCGACTTTAATCCCACCAACTTGGCCCAAATCGCTATCCTTGGAGCAACACTGTCTTACGCTTTTGCCAGTGTTTGGGGCAAAACGGCACTGACGGGACAGCCGCCGCTTGTGAACGCATTGGGCATGTTAACAGGCAGTACGGTGCTGATGATCCCAATGGTGCTTTTCTTTGACAGCCCACCACAACTGTCGCTTTCCATTGGCGTATGGGGCGCCTTGATCGGCATGGCCGCGTTATCAACCGCGCTTGCCTATGTTCTCTATTTCGCCATTCTGACGCGCGCGGGTGCCGCAAATCTGATGCTGGTGACTTTGCTGATCCCACCCTTTGCAATCGGGCTTGGCGTGGCGTTTCTGGGCGAAGAGATGGGGATCACCGCTTGGATCGGTTTTGCCATCATCGCCTTGGGGTTTGCTGTGACGGACGGGCGGCTGTTTTCACGCTATTCCCCAAGACCTACATCAAAGGCCGAACGTGGCTGAATAACGGGCAGATCGCGATTTCGCAGTCCTCACTCCGCCGCGATCCTTGGCCTACCCGATACGGTCACCACAAATTCGCCCTCTAGGAAGTCATCCTCCCCGCCCTCGCCCGTGCGTTTTATGTCGCGTGATATGCTGGTGCGCAGGTTTTCGGCACCGGCGTCGCGGGCGGCCTCGGTGGCGGCGTCTGTCAAGATCGCCTCCACGGCGGCCGTCGCCTGAGCCTCCGACGTGAAATCCTGAACGGTACCCGGCAAATGCGCGCGGTACAGCCCTGGGGATGGCAGAGTTATTGTCGCCTGCCGTGACATGGAGATCTGCCCGACCACCGCGCCCAGCGCATTGGCGATCTCGGCATGTTCTGGCACATTCATCGGGCAGCGCAGCCGGTCGCCCACTGCCGGGTAATAGGCATGGGCAGAGGCCCCCAACCCGACCACCGGCACGTTCAGCCGGATATCAGCGGCAATCAGCCCCGCATGCCGTTCCAACCCACGCAACATCAATTCGTGCCGGGACAGATTTGTGGGATCACCGGCAAAACCCGGATCCTCGTCAAAGGCGGCCTCCAGCAGCACCATCGCAGTTTGTTCGGTCAATTGGTCCAGCACCTGCTGCGCCAATACCTCTGGCGCTTGGGCCACGCGGTCCCCGGTGCCGATCCGGCGGCGGATAAACAACATCATAGCCTTTTCCGCAGCAGCCCGATCCCACATATCGGCGACGCCCAAAACGTGGCTCGCATCTGACGGGGTCAATGCCGACATCAAAACCAACCCGCGCTCTACCAATCGGTTCAGCGCGGCCAGTTCCATCCGGGTTTTCAATAGGCCGGTCAATGGATGGGCGTCTTCGCCAATCCGGGCAAACAGGGCCGCCTCGCGTTCATTCAGCCCGGCCAGCGCGGCGGCATCCCGGCGCACCGGCACCACGAACCGACCATCGGTTTCCAGATTGGTGGTGGCGTTCAACTGCGCGTCCAGCGTCTTGTGCACCAGCTCTGGCCAGTCCGTGGCCAACAAGGATACCGGGACCACCCGGCGCGGGCCCAGATGCAGACCACCGTGCAGGCCTTCGTCCTTCAGATGAACCTCTGAATCACCACCCAGCCCGGTGGTGCGCATAGCGACGGCCTCTACCATGGTGCGATGCCCGCCCACACGCGCGCCCGCCGGGTCAATCATCGGCTTGCCATCGCGCAAAAGCGCCACATCTGTGGTGGTGCCGCCAATGTCAGAGACCAGCGCCTCTGCCTCCCCGGTCAGCCAACTGGCCCCGACGATTGACGCCGCAGGCCCCGACAGGATGGTTTCAATCGGCTTTTGCCGGGCCATGGCGGCGGAAATCAGGGCCCCGTCGCCCCGCACCACCATCAATGGCGCGTCAATTCCATGCCGCGTCATCAACCCCTCCGCCGCCGTGATCAGGCTACCGATCATGCCAATCAAGCGCGCGTTCAGCACCGCGGTCATGGCGCGTTTGGGGCCATTCAGCTTGGCCGACAGATCGTGAGAACACGACACCGGCTTGCCCGTCGCCTCTGCAATCAGCTCTTGCGCGGCGATCTCATGCGCCGGATTGCGGGTGGCAAAGGCCCCGGCCACGGCAAAGCCGCTGATCCCGCCACCGTAATGGCCCAGCCAGTCACGCAATGCGGCGGCGTCAAACTGCGTCACCTCACCGCCCGCGTGATTGTGCCCGCCGTTGATGCGCACCACCGGGTCACCCTTCAGGGCCTCCGCTAGGCCCTGGCGTTCCAGATCTCGTTCTTCAAACCCCAAAGAGACCAGCGCCACGCGCCCGCCCTGCCCCTCAACCAGAGCGTTGGTGGCCAGCGTGGTCGACAGCGACACCATCACCACGTCGCCCGCATCGGCCCCGCTATCGGCAAGCACCTTGGCGATGACATTACCGACCCCGATCGACAGATCATGCCGCGTGGTCAGGGACTTCGCCTTGGCGATGACCTCTTTTTCATCCTTCAGCAGCACCGCATCCGTGTAGGTGCCCCCGGTATCGATCCCCAGCATCAAAGACATTGCGCGCGTCCTTCTCCCGTTACCCCGCCATTAACGAGATGGCCGAATTTCGCAAGAGGGAAGTGAGGTCAAATGCGCTGATACCGACGATGATCAGCTATGCGCGGAAATCAAACAGTCCAGAAACGCCGTTATTCGCCGGCCGGTAGAGGTGCTTTTGCGCACGATCGCGGCCATGGTGGACGTATAAGTGGCCGAGGTATTCTTCAGCTCACACATCAATCCGGCCTCGACAAACTGGCGCGCGGAATGGGTTGGCAAGAACCCAAGGTAACGCCCCGATAAAATAAGCAGGGCCAGCGCCTCTTCGTTTTGGACAAATGCCGATCTTTGCAAGCGCAGCTTTTGATGAACGGCCATGTTTGGTGAATTGAAATTCAGACCGGCATAGGCATAGGACCTCAGCTCGCTCAACTTGTACGACGCTCCGGCCTCGTCGAACAATTCATGTTCCCGCCCGCAATACAGTCGCATATCCTCTGTATAAAGTTCGCTGTAGTTCAGCATCGGTGATCGCCGGTGCAACGGCACGATCCCCAAATTGAACTTGCCATTGATAACGCCCTCTTCGATGACATTTGGCGGCTCCATCGAAATATCCAGGGTCACCCCCGGCGCCACATCCCGAAACATGCGTATGGCCTCGAATACCTTGGCGGATGCATTGGTGGACGAATGGTCCAGACAGGCAAGGCGCAGTTTGCCGGTCAAATCCTTGTGTGCGTCATCCAGTTTTTCCTGAAATTGATCAATGGCAAAAAACAGGTCCTCTGCGGCTTCCAGCACATATTCCCCGTCAGATGTCAGCGAAAACCCCGCAGGGCCGCGATGGCACAGCTTCATCCCAACGCGCGTTTCCAGATCAGAAATGTGTTTGCTAATCGTCGAACGACCAATGTTCAGTTCAAACTCGGCGGCGGTAAATCCCCCACAGGCCACCACGGTTTTAAAGACATCAAGCAATCGGATATCCACATCACTGACACGGCGCTTGATTTTTTTGGTTTTTGCCAACAGTATGTTTCCTAGTTGTCGAACTTTACGTTGCTAAGTTTGTATTAACTGCAAGGTAATCGCAATCTATAAGCACGCCATTGGCCGGAATTTTTAGCTGATCTATTCACTGTAAATGCCGGTTGGTGATCAAAAATTAACAAATAGGGAGAAGCTTTCATGAAGATGTTCAAGAAGCTTTCTGCAGCCACAGCCGTTGCAACCGTCGCAGCCATGTCGCTTGCGGCGCCGGCATATGCCAAAAACTTCAAAATCGCAGTTGGTGACAGCGGCGGGTCCAGCCAGGAGGCAACCGGTCTGGCCTTTGTTGAGCAACTGGAAGAATTGTCCGGCGGCAAGCACACAGCAACCTTGTTCCTGAACGGTCAGCTGGGGTCGGAACAAGACACGGTCAACGATGCTGCAATCGGCACGCTGGACATGTCACTTCTGGCAATCAACAACGTGACACCGTTTTCGCCCAGCGTTGGTGTCTTTACACTGCCTTACGTCATCCTCAGCCTGGAAGATGCCGAAACCCTGACCCAGGGACCAATCGGCCAGGAACTGACTGAAAACACCATCAACGACGCTGGTGTGCGTATCATCGCCTGGACTTATACCGGTTTCCGTCGTCTGACGAACTCCAAACATCCGGTGCGTTCGGTTGCTGATCTGCAGGGCCTCGTGATCCGCGTTCCCAAAAACGAGATCATGATCGATACTTACCAATCATGGGGCATCAGCCCAACCCCGATGGCTTGGTCCGAAACCTTCGCTGGTCTGCAAACCAAAGTTGTTGACGGTCAGGACAACCCCTACACCACCATCAACGCGATGAAGTTCTACGAAGTGCAGAAATATGTAACCAACATCCGTTACATCTTCTCGATCGAACCGCTGATCATCTCTGAACAGATCTTCCAGGATCTGTCCGCCGAAGATCAGGCCATCGTGCTGGAAGCGGGCAAAGCCGCAACCGCTGCATCAGCTCAGTTCCTGCGTGACAAAGAAGCAGAGATCAAACAGATCCTGCTCGATGAAGGCATGGAAATCGTTGATCCGGAAAATGACGAGAAAGAGTTCATCGATCTGGCAACTGCTGCCGTTTGGCCAAAGTTCTACGAGAGCATTGGTGGCATCGAAAAGATGAACGAAGTTCTGGCCGCAATCGGCCGCGACCCAGTCTCTGAATAATCTGGCACATGAATAAGAAGGCGCCCACCGGGCGCCTTCTGATCGCTTCGGGAGGGACGCATGAAAACCTTTTGGTCAATCGCTAACAATATAGAAAGCTACCTGTGCCGCACCTTGCTGGCGGTGTTCGTATGCTTGCTGTTCTTGCAAGTCATCGTAAGAACGCTCTTCAACTTTTCATTTTCCTGGATTGAAGAACTATCCGTCTACATGTTTGTTTGGTTCGTTTTCTTTGGCGCAAGTTACGCCGCGAAAATGGGTGCCCACAATCGGGTGACGTTTCAGTTCAAGTTTCTTCCGCCACGCGCCATCAAATATATCGAGGCCTTCGCGGATCTGTTCTGGATCTTCTTCAACGTCTATTTCGTCTATCTTGCGATTGACTTCATCTTCAATCGGATGAACCGTTTCCAATCCTCCCAAACTCTGGGCTTCCATCTCAGCTGGGTCTACATCGTGTTGCCCATCGCCTTTACCCTGATGACAATTCGCGTTTTGCAGGTGAACTATAAAAAGATCATCCTGGACGAGGATCTGCGTGATCCGGACAAGATCGATCTCGAAGAGGTGCGGGCAGAGACTGAGGCCGGCGAACAGATGCACAAAGAGGCCATTCGCGTCGAAATGGATGAAATCCACACCGATGCCGATACCACAGAAGAAACACGCCCGGAGGATAAATAATGGGTACTGAAATCATCTTTATCCTCTTCGGAGGCTTTCTATTCCTGCTCTTCATCGGTGCACCGATCACGGTTGCATTGGGGGTCTCGACCCTCATCTCCTTCCTCTATCTGGGTGAAAACCCGATCAAGTTCGTGCAGATCGCCTTTACCTCTGTGGGGTCCTTCCCGCTGATGGCGCTTCCGGCATTTATTCTTGCAGGCGCCTTGATGGAGGCCTCAGGCCTATCGCGAAGGCTGATCAATGTTGCCGAAAGTTTCGCCGGACCATTTACTGGCGGCATGTCCGCAGCTGCGGTATTCGCCTGCCTGTTTTTCGGCGCGATCTCTGGGTCGGGTCCGGCCACTACGGCCGCTGTCGGGATGTTGATGATCCCGGCCATGATCGATCGGGGCTACAGCCGTAGCTATGCCTCTGCCATCACCGCATCATCCGGTGGATTGGGCATTGTTATCCCACCCTCCATCCCGCTGATCATCTTTGGTATCGCAGCCTTGGGTATGCCGGCCCCACCCGAAGCGGTGGCCGAGCACGGTGCCTTCCAGACCGTATCGATCCCGAAACTCTTTATCGCGGGCTTCATGCCGGCCTTCCTGATCGCGGGCAGCCTTTTGATCATGAACTATATCCTGGCCAAAAAGCACGGCTACAAAGGCTCCAGCGAAGGTTGGTCCGCCCGCCAAATCTGGTGCGAGCTGTATCGCGGATTCTGGGCGCTGATGGCCCCTGTTGTAATCCTGGGCGGAATTTATTCCGGCTTCTTCACACCGACAGAGGCCGCAATTGTGGCGATCTTCTACACCTTGATCGTCGGGACATTCATCTATCGCGAACTGTCCTGGCAAAAGCTGTTTACCTCGCTCGAAACCACCACATGGCTGACCGGTCGGGTGCTGTTGATCATGTTCACCGCCACCGTGTTTGGCCGACTTCTTGTGGAAAACCAGATCCCTGCCGTCATTGCAGAGGGCATGCTGTCCGTCACCGACAATATCTATGTGATCTGGACACTGGTGATTTTCTTCCTGCTCTTTGTGGGCATGTTCATGGAAACGCTGGCCACGATCCTGATCCTGGTTCCGGTGATGCTGCCAGTGGCCTATAGCATGGGCATTGATCCGATCCATTTCGGTGTGGTCATGGTCTGTACACTTGGTGTCGGCTTTCAAACACCACCGCTGGGGGAAAACCTGTTTATCGCCTCGGGTATCTCGAACATCTCGATCGAACGTATCTCTGTGGCGGCCCTGCCCTTTGCGGCCATCAATACCGTGGCAATCTTTATCATCGCGTTCTTCCCAGAGATCGCTTTGTGGCTGCCAAGGGTGTTTGGCTATTGACCCTGCGAACGAAAGGAAACTGATATGCTACCTCAAGTCACTGATATCCTGTTCGCAACGGATATGTCCCAAAACGCCGACAACGCCTTGCGTCATGCTCTGAGCATGGCGCAAGCCCACAACGCCAAGGTTCATGTCCTGCATGTGACAGAGCCTCTATCGCAAGATGCGATCGTGACTCTGAACATGTTCATGCAGGATGATGCCTCGCGTAAAAAGGCGATCAACGATCGGCACAACTCGGTCAAGAAAATGCTGAAATCCAACCAATCAGCGTTTCTGAAAACCCTGTCGGCAGAGGAAAAAGACGCCTACAAAGCGGTCAGCAGTGTTGAGCTGATCGATGGGCACCCGGCAGAGGCGATCATGCAAAGGGCCAAGGAATTGGGCTGCGGGCTGATCGTCATGGGCACCCATGAACAAGGCACGGCGCACACTTTCATCGGAACCGTCGTCAAGCGCGTCTTGCGCCGGTCCTCTATTCCGACATTGGTCGTCCCTCATACCGCATAACAATAATCCTCCCATGTAATAAACTGGCGGCTCCGGCCGCCATTTTTTTGGGGGCCGCACATGAATAGGCGCGGCCCCAACGTCTCTTTGGCACCGATCCTGATCCCGTCGATCTGTCGTCGCGCGCTGTTACTTCGGGGTGATTTTCGCTGCGGTGGTCAGCAAGACGATCTCGTCATCCTCGACCACATATGTATCCACGCCGAATTCATATACCGCCTTGGGGCTTTCTGCCGACCAAGTCAGCATCACAACATTGCCATCAGCGGCCATACCGTGCGTATCGTTGGAAATGCCGGGTTGTGAAAACTCTGCAATCAGCGCTTCCATAAACTCGTGAATTTCGGCCTTGCCGCTATACACCCGGTCAATCGAAACAACCCTCGCATCATCCGCAAAAGGCGCCGTCATGGCATCCGCATCAAGCGCCCCATAGCCACGCAGATGTTGCATCACCACATCCCGCGCCCCGTCGGCCGCTGCCGGGATTGCAGAGATGGCGGTTAAAACTACGGATAAACTGATGGTTTTCAGATCAAACATCAAACTGTCCCCCTAGGTTTTAATGGCCAAACTGTAACACAGGGGCTTTCAAACCATGAACAGATTCCCCTTTACTCTCTGAATTGTGAAACTCTCGGGCCTTTCTATAAGCCCTCCACAATGCCGGGGTTTTTCGGGTTTCAGCTTTCAAACATGGCCAATTGACCAGTGCCCCAATCCCAAATTCCAAGGCCCGGCCCATCAAAGAACTGCTTTCATTTTCATCACCTGCGCAGTACACGCGGAATGACCTTTAACACCTGAAAATTTGGCTATCTTTCATGTCACTCTCCACACCGGGATATCGCACCGGGCGCGCCATTGCTGCCATTGTCGTTGCGGTCTTCGCGCTGTCGCTGGGGGATACCTTGATCAAAGCGGCGGGCCTGTCGCTGCCGATCTGGCAGATGTTTGCCTTGCGGTCTTTGATTGCAGTGCCCGTGATGTGGTGGATTGCCCAGCGGCACGGCCCGATTACACCGCAGGGGTTCCATTGGGTGGCGCTGCGCAGCATCTTCATGGTGACAATGTGGGTGGTCTATTATGTCTCCCTGTCACTGATCCCGCTGTCTGTGGCTGCGGCGGCCTATTACACCGGGCCCCTCTTCATCGTGGCTCTTGCTGCTGTGGTCGAACGGCGCTGGCCAAGACCCCGGGCGTTGATCGCCATTCTGGCAGGCTTCGTTGGCGTCCTGTTGGTGATCCGGCCCGACGCGTCCGGGTTTCATATCGCCGCATTGCTGCCGCTGATTTCTGCGGTTCTTTATGCCTGCGCCATGGTTCTGACCTTTGCAAAATGCCGGGCGGAAAACCCCTATGTCCTGGCGCTTGGGTTAAACATCGCCTTTGCCGCCGCCGGATTGCTGATGGGCTTGTTTTCCGGGCAAGAGGGCTCTGTTCTGTTTGGGCCCTGGCAACCAATCACTGCAAACACGTTGATGACAATCCTGGCGCTGGCTGTCATCATTTTGATCGCCAGCGCAGGCGCAGCAATCGCCTATCAGGACGGTCCGCCTGCAACCATCGCCGCCTTTGACTATGGCTATCTGGTTTTCGCGATCCTTTGGGGGGTGGTGATTTTCGACGAACTTCTGGGGCCAGTGACGTTGATCGGTAGCCTCTTGATCCTCGGCGCAGGATTATTGGCCCTGCCATCCCGCAGACGCAGATCAGTGTGATCCCAATTCATCCACCTGTGTCGCCGCCTTCGCGTGCCACGGCGTGATATTGCGCACAACCTGTGTACAATCCGCACCGTCGCAATACAGACGTAATACCGACGTCGCACCGACAGCCGATTTTGGCTCAAATCACCTTTAGAACGATCTTGCCAATATGGCCGGAACTTTCCATCCGGGCATGGGCCTTGGCTGCGTCTTCCAGATCAAATTCGGAATCAATCACCGGCGCGATACGGCCTGATGACAACAGCGGCCAAACTTGTTCACGCAACTCGCGGGCCATCCCGGCCTTGGCCAGATCGGACTGCGGACGCAGGGTGGATCCCGTCACGGTCAGGCGGCGCAGCATGATCTGGGCAAAGTTCAGCTCGACCTTGGGGCCCGACAGAAAGGCGATCTGCACCAGTCGCCCTTCATCGGCCATTGCCTTGATATTGCGGGGAATATAATCGCCGCCAACCATATCCAGGATCAGGTTCGCGCCGCCCTCGGCCTTCAGAATGGGGACGAAATCCTCGTTCTTGTAATTGATTGCGCGCTCGGCCCCGAGCGCCACACAGGCCGCGCATTTCTCATCCGATCCGGCGGTCGTGAACACCCGTGCGCCCAAGGCGGAGGCCAGTTGGATCGCTGTGGTGCCGATACCGGATGAGCCGCCATGAACCAAAAACCGCTCACCCGCCTTCAACCCGCCGCGCTGAAAGACGTTGGACCAGACCGTGAAAAACGTCTCTGGCAAGCACGCCGCCTGCCGCAAATCCATCCCCGCCGGCACCGGCAAAACATGCACCGCCGGCACCACCACATATTCGGCATACCCCCCGCCCGGCAGCAAGGCACAGACCTGATCGCCAAGTTGAATATTGGACACGCCCGCACCCAGATCCACCACTTCACCAGCGCCTTCCAGGCCAGGCAAGTCACTAGCGGTGGGCGGCGCCTTATACAGACCCGCGCGTTGCAGGGCATCCGGGCGATTGATCCCCACCCAATGCAGACGGATCAAAATCTCCCCGGGTCCCGGGTTGGGCAGTGACCGTTTGGCGGGGACCAACACCTCTGGCCCGCCGGGTTGAGAAATTTCGACCACACGCATCTGATCTGGTAACGTCATGCTTTGCCTGCCTTTTTATCTGTCTCATCTTGCGGTGTGTTCTGCCATGTCCCCGGAACATCCCGCAACGGAGTGGCCTTTGGGCGGCGGATAGACGATTGCAGATGATCGAGCGCCGCCCCGAGCATCGGGATTTTTCGGGCGCTTGCCTTCAGCTTTTCAAACTGCATGACATTGTCGATACGCCGATCCAGAAAGGCCCAGCTGTCGGCCTGCCCAGTGCTGTCATCTCCTAACCAGAACAACACGGTTGAACCATAGACCGCAGACAACGTGGCGCGTTTACTGTACCAGTTGGCATCATCAGATGTATCCCCCAGCGCCGTCCAGATCGCATCTGCGGTTCCCCAAATCAGTTGCGCCCCATCGCCGGTGTTCTGCGGAAGCGCAAATAGGACAGATCCGCGCCGGACCAGTTCCTTATCTGCCCCCTCCAACCGCAGGCGCACAGCCAGCGTGACCCGGTCGCGAAACCGCATCTCGCCAAGATTGCGCTCTGCTAACGCCGCCACCATCGCCTGATCGCCATGACGGTGATAATCACAGGCCAGATCTATCGCACCACGCGGACAGCATGCCATGCCTTGTTCGGCTGATAATCCGATATCCTGACAGGCAGCGGAAAAGGCCTCTGCCCCCCAGCCATCAAAGGCGACATGGGGGATCATAGCCTCTAGCAGGCGCGCGCGCATATTATCGGATCGAGTCATTAAGGTTCCTTCTTGCATGGTTCTAGACAAAGCTTGGACGCTTTGCTATAGGCCAGCTTCCTGCAATTTTTGCAAATCTAACTTAGGAAGGTGGTGACAACCACATGCAGGTTAGCGTACGTGATAACAATGTCGATCAGGCGCTTCGTGCTCTGAAGAAAAAGCTTCAGCGCGAAGGTGTTTTTCGTGAAATGAAGCTTCGTCAGGCTTACGAAAAACCGTCTGAGAAGAAAGCACGTGAGAAGGCCGAAGCGATTCGTCGCTCGCGCAAGCTCGCCCGTAAAAAGGCCCAGCGCGAAGGTCAGCTGTAATCGCCCAGCGACACAGCTAAACTGATATTCAACCCAGGCATCATGTGCCTGGGTTTTTCTTTTCTTATGTCTCGCATCAACAGACTAGACGCAGTCGCCCAAAAGAGCAGGGAATCGGTTGCGTGGTCCTTGTGTCCAAACGACGCCAATTGTTGCCAAATTAAATTCAATAGATATTTGCAGCCATAATTGTTGCCCAATACCGGCAGAATCCCGGCTCCCGAATCAGCGATTCATGCGCAGGCGTTCAAATCAATAATTCTTTAACCCGTTGTTTTAAAGTTGAATTTCCGAATCCGAACGCCAGACCTGTACGAAAAGACTAGTTCGGGGATTTCGTTCCTCACCGCAACCTGAGGCTGTTCGTACAAGATGGAGCAAAGCCATGCGGAAGATTACCATCGGCCCAGAGGCCCACAGCCTGCAAGGAACATATCGCCTAACTGCTGGTGATCTGGTGCTTGCTTTGACGGCCACAACCTTGCTGATGATCGCCGCGACTGTGCTTTTGACCGGATTGTTGGATGACCGTACTGCGCAGGACATTTTGGCCGCCGCTGGTTGAATGCCCTTCGTTGAACCCGTTCTGTTTCGGACATTTTTTAACGCGGTTGAAAGAATCCGCATCACATTGTGTGTGAGTTTCGAGTTCGCCCAATAGGGCATGTTAACGTGGTGCACCCCTGTCGAACGTGTTTCATCATTGATCGGCAGGGGATTTTATGATCCGCAATATCGCCGAAATTGCCTTCGAAACCGCCAGTTTTCGGAGAAACGAGAAGGAAATATCGAAGTAACTAAAGGACAGGTTGTCCGTGTTTGGAACCAATGTGATGATAACACTACCATAAACATATCATTGCACACTCCAATTGTTGCCACATTCAGCTGCCAACTCTGCGGCAAAGGAGTTTTAAAATGTCTGCTAAGAAATTGGATGATTTCAGCCCGCTGCCCGGAGTACTTCCTGCTGGTCGCTTGGTTTTGTCGGGTGTTCGTACAGAAACTGCATTTGTTGACGCACTACGCGAAGAGTTTGATTACTTGATAAAAGAAAAAGAAGACTTGAATGCAGCGTCAACATCAGAAGTGCCGGAGTTTCACTTCGATCGGCATTAATGGCGCTGACGCGACCCTGAAATGACCGAAACCAATTGATGCGCCCAACCTCATTGGACGGGCGCCTTTTTTTTGTGGCTGGCACGGTTTCAATGTAGGGCCGCCGCTATAGCTCTTGGCCTAGCGGCTCAACCAGATATCTGCGTTCCGGCAACCAGGGGTTCATATCCAGCGCGGTGCGCAGCTCGCTCTGTGCCAGTTCAGGCCGCCCCATTCCGACCAGAGTCAGAAACCGGCCTGATCGGGCCGCAGTATGGCCCGGGGATAACGCGATTGCCTGGTCCAAATCGGGAAGCGCACTGGCAAAATCATTTTGCAGATAATAGGCAAAGGCCCGTTGGTTGTATCCTTCTGCATAGTCCGGGCAGTAGGCCACAAGCTCGTTCAATATTTCGATCGCACCAGCATAGTCAGCCACGCGGATTCGGCTGACCCCAATATCCAGCATGTCTTGCGCCTTCGCATCTGGGGCATCTTTCCAAAGACTCCAAAGCGCGCCCATCAATGGGCGGGCGGATAGCTCATTTTTGGCTTGTCTGAGCTGATCGTAAATATGATCCTGCAGCTCACGATGATCCGGCGCGGGCGGGCATTTAGCCCACACAGGCCCACAACCAAAAGCCAATACCACCAATGTCAATATACTGTGTCGCATACCCCATGGTGGGACAGCAAAGCCCTCAGGTCAATTCACGTTCTCAATACCGCCCTCTTTCACGGCCTGCATGGCCACAAAGGTTGATGTGCCCGAAACATAAGGCAGGGTTGATATCTTTTCGGCCAGCACCGCCCGATAGCTGCGCATGTCTTGCGCCCGTACTTTCAGCAGATAATCAAAATTCGCCGCCAACATGTGGCATTCCTCGACCTCGGGGATTTGCACGACCGCAGCGTTAAATTTGGCCAATGCCGCTTCTCGGGTGTCGTTCAGGCGCACCTCGACAAAGGCCACATGATCCCGCCCCATTTTGATGTTATCGACAATGGCCTGATAGCCTTTGATGACACCGCTATCTTCCAACCGGCGCAGACGGGCCTGTGTTGGCGATTTTGAAAGGCCGATAATCTGCGCCAGATCGGTCACGCTGATCCGTCCGTCAACGGCCAATGCGGCCAGAATTGCGTGATCAAACCTATCCAATTCCATATCCATTTTTCCCGGCTGATCGACATACAAAAGTCGATTTCACTGCATTTTAATTACAATAAGAGATTTTTCCCTTCTCACAAATGTTATTCTGGTCGAAAGGCCCCCCAAAACTTCCCCATGAGGACGCAAGATGACTGCCGACCAACTGCGTGACCTGCACGACAAGCTCGACCTAAACACATACGCCGACGAAGGTGCGGTGCTGACCGAATTGCTACAGCAATCCGGTCTGTCACCCGAGGATCGGACCCGCATATCTGCCAGCGCCGCTGATCTGGTGCGCCAGATTCGCAGTTCCTCCAATCCCGGTTTGATGGAGGTATTCCTGGCCGAATACGGTCTGTCCACCGACGAAGGCGTCGCGCTAATGTGTTTGGCAGAGGCATTGCTGCGCGTTCCAGACGAAGACACGATCGATGCACTGATCGAAGACAAGATCGCGCCCTCTGATTGGGGCAAACATTTGGGCCATTCGACCTCTTCACTGGTCAACGCCTCCACCTGGGCGCTGATGCTGACCGGCAAGGTTCTGGACGAACAGGAACCCGGCATTGTCGGCACCCTGCGGGGGGCCATCAAACGGCTGGGGGAACCGGTGATCCGCACCGCTGTTGGCCGCGCGATGAAAGAGATGGGGCGCCAGTTTGTTCTGGGCGAAAACATCCAATCCGCGATGAAACGCGCCAAGGGGATGGAAGCCAAAGGTTACACCTATTCCTATGACATGCTTGGGGAGGCCGCACGCACAGAGGCCGACGCCAAACGCTATCACCTTTCATATTCCCGCGCGATTTCAGCAATTTCCGAGGCCTGCACGTCAAAAGACACCCGGCAAAACCCGGGCATCTCGGTCAAGCTGTCTGCCCTGCATCCGCGCTATGAAATCGCACAACGCGACCGGGTGATGGCCGAACTGGTGCCGCGAGTGCGGTCCTTGGCGCTGCTGGCGAAATCTGCAGGCATGGGTTTTAACATCGACGCCGAAGAGGCGGATCGCCTGTCGCTGTCTCTGAATGTGATCGAGGCTGTTTTGGCCGATGGCGCCCTGAAGGGCTGGGATGGTTTTGGTGTGGTTGTGCAGGCATTTGGGCAACGCGCAGGCACCGCCATCGATTGGCTTTATGCGTTGGCGGAAAAGCTGGATCAACGCTTCATGGTGCGGCTGGTCAAAGGCGCCTATTGGGACACCGAAGTCAAACGCGCGCAGGAAAAGGGCATCGATGGCTTCCCGGTCTTTACGCGCAAGGCGTCAACCGATGTCAGCTATCTGGCCAATGCCCGCAAGCTGTTGGGCATGACCGATCGCATTTATCCCCAGTTCGCCACCCATAACGCACACACCGTTGCCGCCATTCTGGATATGGCGGGTGACAAAGAAGCCTTTGAATTTCAGCGCCTGCATGGCATGGGCGAACGTCTGCATGACATTGTCCTGTCAGAAAACCAGACCCGCTGCCGCATCTATGCCCCGGTCGGGGAGCATCGCGACCTCTTGGCCTATCTTGTGCGTCGCTTGTTGGAAAACGGGGCGAACAGCTCTTTCGTGAACCAGATTGTCGACGAAAGCGTCACCCCGGAAGAGGTCGCCTCTGATCCGATTGCCGAGGTCGAGTCATATATCGACACCCCGTTGAGCCCGGCATTAAAAACCGGCCCGGCCCTTTTTGGTAGCGCTCGTGTAAACTCCCGCGGGTGGGACATTCAGGATGTCCCAGCGATTGCAGAAATCGAAGAGGCGCGTGGTGTGTTCAAGGGTCAAAGCTTTGCCGCCGCTCCTCTGATCGCTGTGGAAGCGAAGCAGGGCAAAACTATTCCGGTGTTCAGCCCTACCAATCCTGACGACCATGTAGGAACAGTCGAAGAAGCCAGCGCGGAACAGATCGAAGCTGCTCTTTCGGCTGCCAGACCATGGCAAACCGATGCGAAAACGCGTGCAGATGTGTTACGCAAAGCGGCTGATCTTTATGAAGCCAACTTTGGCAAACTGTTTGCACTTCTCAGCCGCGAAGCCGGGAAAATCCAGCTCGATTGCGTGGGTGAACTGCGCGAGGCCGTCGATTTTCTGCGCTATTACGCGTCAGAGGCGGAAACCCAAACCAATCCGGCGGCAGGCGTCTTTACCTGCATTTCGCCCTGGAACTTCCCATTGGCGATTTTCAGCGGGCAAATCTCGGCCGCTCTTGCGGCTGGCAACGCTGTTCTTGCAAAACCAGCCGGTCAAACCGCACTGATTGCCCATGCCGCAGTAAGCCTGATGCACGAGGCCGGCGTCCCCCGCGACGCTCTGCAGCTTCTGCCCGGCGATGGCGTAACCGTAGGGGCTGCTTTGACATCAGACGCGCGGATATCCGGCGTGGCCTTCACCGGGTCCACGGCCACTGCGCTGCGCATTCGACGTGCGATGGCTGAACACATGTCTCCTTCGGCGCCACTGATCGCAGAAACCGGCGGGTTGAATGCGATGATTGTGGATTCCACCGCCCTGCCCGAACAAGCGGTTCAAGCGATCGTGGAATCAGCCTTCCAATCTGCCGGGCAACGCTGTTCGGCCCTGCGCTGTCTCTACGTGCAAGAGGATATCGCAGACCATCTGCAAGAGATGCTGTTTGGCGCGATGGATGAGTTGGAGATCGGCGATCCGTGGAGCTTTGCAACCGATGTTGGGCCCGTGATTGATGATTTGGCGCATGGACAGATCAGCGCCTATGTCGACGCCGCCCGCGCCGAAGGCCGGGTATTGAAAGAACTTACCTGTCCTGAAACCGGGCATTTCGTCGCCCCAGTCGCGATCAAAGTGGACAGCATCGCCCAGATGGAGCGGGAGGTTTTTGGCCCTGTTCTGCATATCGCCACGTTCAAATCGGACGAAATCGACGACGTGATCGCCAAGATCAACGCCACAGGTTATGGCCTGACTTTCGGTCTGCACACGCGGATTGACGACCGGGTGCAGCATGTGGTCGAGCGCCTGCATGCAGGCAACATATATGTGAACCGTAACCAGATCGGCGCGATTGTCGGCAGCCAACCCTTTGGCGGCGAAGGGCTGTCCGGTACCGGACCAAAGGCGGGCGGTCCGAACTATCTGCCGCGTTTCACGCTGAACCGGACCACACCAAGTGATGCCGCAAATAGAAGTGCCGCCAATGCACAATCTGTTCAGGCCGAACTCAACGCATCGCAGCCGTCGGTCAATTCAAGCCGCACGCTGGTGATGCCTGGGCCGACTGGGGAATCCAACACCTTGACCCTGATCCCGCGCGCGCCGCTTTTGTGTGCTGGACCAGGGACAGAGGCGGTGAATGCACAGCTTCAGGCCATCCAATCTGCGGGCGGTCTGGGCGTTGCCGCTGACGGCCTGTCCGCAGATGACCTGAAGACCTTAGCAGGTCATTCCGGTGTCGTGTTCTGGGGCTCTGAATCTGACGCGCGGTCTTACGCGCAGGCACTGGCCCAGCGCGACGGCGCTATCCTGCCTGTCATTGGTGGTGTGCCGGATACGGGTCACCTGATGCAGGAACGCCATGTCTGTGTCGACACGACCGCAGCGGGCGGCAACGCCGCGCTGCTGGCCGAGGTCAGTGACGGTTAAGCGGTTGACCAAGGTCGCGGATTGGGCGAGCCTCGGCGCATGATCCCAATTCGCGACCACAACCCATCTTCCACCCGCCCTTATGTCACCTGGGCGTTGATGGTGCTGAATATCGTCATCTTTATCAGCTATGTTCATTTGTTTCAGAGCGAGCGCGCGATCACCCTCTATTTCCGGGACTGGGCGTTAATTCCGGCCTTTATCTCTCACGGTGAACATCTGCATGGATTGGTAACTTCATTATTCTTGCATGGCGGCTGGCTGCACCTCGCAGGCAACATGCTGTTTTTGTGGATTTTTGGCGACAATATGGAAGATGAGCTCGGCCATCTGGGGTTCTTGGGCTTCTACCTTGCCGCGGGCATCGTTGCAGGCTTCACCCAATATCTGGCCGCGCCAATGTCTTTTGTGCCTGTGGTTGGCGCCTCCGGCGCAATCGCTGGTGTAATGGGCGGCTATCTGCTGCTATTTCCAAAGGCCCGGATCGACATCTTTTTCTTTTTCATCATCTTCTACAAAATCATCCCGTTGCCGGCATGGCTGATGCTGGGATTTTGGTTTGCTGCGCAGCTTTTCAATGGCGTATTGGCAGATGCAGGTGGGCCCGGCGTGGCCTATCTGGCCCATGCAGGCGGGTTCATCGTCGGTTTGGTTTTGATGTATCCCGGATGGAAACGACGCGGCGGTCGGGCCTTTTGGGACAAAACAGACGGTCGCCCACCCTATCCCGAGGCGCGCTATCGCATGGTGCGCACGTCCATTCCAACAGTTCGGAGACGTAAATGAAACTAACCTGTCACTGCGGCGCGGTGGAGCTTGATGTCACCCTCGCCGACGGGCTCAACACCGCCCGGCGCTGTGATTGTTCCTTTTGCCGTAGACGAGGCGCGATCGCTGTCACCGCACCGTTGAACGGAGTGAAAATCGTGCGCGGGGCCGACAAATTATCCCTGTATCAATGGGGAACCAAGACCGCCAAACACTATTTTTGCTCGGTTTGCGGGAACTACACGCACCACCAGCGCCGATCGAACCCAAATGAATATGGGATAAACGCTGGCGCGTTAGAGGGCGTCAATCCAGCCGAGATCAAAGATGTTCCCTGGGATGACGGGGTAAACCACCCCTCTGATCGCAACTGATCAGCGCGCGCGCACAACCTTGGCAAACTGATCGAAAATCGGTTCATTGGCGGCAACCACATTGCCGTTTTCCATCGGGGTTTGCCCCTCACGGATCGATCCGACCAGTCCGCCTGCCTCTGCCACCAGCAGCAGGCCTGCCGCAATATCCCAGGCATTCAGCTCGCGTTCCCAGTACCCGTCATAGCGGCCAGCCGCCACATAGGCCAAATCCAACGCCGCAGATCCAAAACGCCGAACGCCGGCGCATAGTGGCATGATCCGCCCCAGGTCCTGCAACGTTGCGGGCAATGTTTTCTTTCCGGCAAAAGGAATACCCGTGGCAAAGATTGACTCGATCATCCGGTTGCGACCAGAGACGCGCAAGCGGCTTTCGTTCATCCAGGCGCCAGCGCCCTTTTCGGCGAAGAACAGTTCATCCTTGGCAGGATCATAGACCACAGCAGACACGATCTGGCCCTTGTGTTCCAATGCGATGGAGACGGCAAAATGCGGCAGGCCGTGCAAAAAGTTGGTGGTCCCGTCCAGCGGGTCGACAATCCAGCGACGTGTCGGGTCTTTGCCCAGCTCTTCTCCGCTTTCTTCGGCCAGCCAGCCATAGGTGGGGCGGGCCTCCATCAAATCATCACGGATAATCTTCTCTGCCGCAAGATCAGCCCTGCTGACAAAGTCACCGGCACCCTTCATAGACACCTGCAGGTTTTCCACTTCGCGGAAATCCTTGAGCAACGAACGCCCCGCCTTACGCGCGGCTTTGATCATGATGTTAAGATTTGCACTGCCCTGCATGTCCGGCTCCTGTATCCAGAGCGCGCATATACGCCTGACCGCTGGCTTTGCCAAGGGCAAAGCCGCTATGTGCATGGCGGGACAACTCACAAAATCACAATATTCTTGCTCAGCCGCTGAATCTGGTTTTCAGTCGTGAAACGAACCGTTGGGGGCACGATGGAACATTTTGACCTGATCTTGCGCGGTGGCCGCGTGATTGACCCGGCCCAAGGCATAGACGCGTTATATGATGTTGCATTCGCTGATGGGAAGATTGCCCTCCTCGCCCCCCAAATCACCGCCACCGCCAATCGCATTCGGGATGTTTCTGGCTGTATTGTCACCCCCGGTTTGATCGACCTGCACACCCATGTCTATTGGGGCGGAACGTCCATCGGCGTAGAGGCCGACCGCTACGCCAGATCATCGGCTGTGACCACTTTGGTTGACACCGGATCAGTCGGTCCGGGGAATTTCGCGGGGTTTCGCCATCATGTCATGAACGTGTCGCAGGCCCGAATATTGGCATTCCTGCATATTTCTCATGCCGGAATATTCGCTTTTTCCAAACGCATCATGGTCGGAGAAAGCGAAGAAATGCGCCTTATGGACCCTTTGACCGCGATCGAGGTCGTGAACGCAAATCGTGATGTCATTGTAGGGATCAAGGTTCGCTTGGGCAGGTGGACCTCTGGCATTCATGGCATGGCCCCGTTCGAATATGCCCTACAGGTCGCCGAAGAGGTCGGCCTGCCCCTGATGGTTCACATAGATGATCCGCCTCCCAGCTATGACGAGGTCGTAATGCGACTGCGCAAGGGGGACATTCTGACACATTGCTTCCGCCCGTTTCCCAACACCCCCCTGACCAGCAATGGCAAAGTCCGCCCCGCCGTGCTAGAGGCCCGCAACCGCGGCGTCATCTTTGATATCGGTCATGGAATGGCATCGTTTTCGGTTAAGGTCGCGCGTCAGATGCTGGAAAACGGGTTTCCACCTGATACAATTTCATCCGATGTACACTCTTTATGCATCGACGGTCCGGCATTTGATCAATTGACAACGCTCTCCAAGTTCCTCTGCCTCGGCATGCCGATCAACGACGTCATTCGCGCCTCTACCGAAAACGCGGCATTTGCCTTGGCCCGCGAAAGCCTTGGCAGCTTGGCACCCGGCACAACAGGTGATGCTTCCGTTTTGCGGATTGAAGACGGCACGTTTGAATATGAAGATGGCGATCAGCAGAAATTTATCGGCACCCAAAGATTATCGGCAGAAGCCACGATTATTGGAGGAACAATTTGGTGAACCATCTGGATCAAATCGTCTATTTGAATGGTGAATTTATCTTAGGTCGTGATGCGAAAATATCAATCTTTGATCGTGGCCTGCTCTTTTCGGATGCAGTGTACGAGGGGCTGGGCGTTCTGGATGGACACGTGATTGATCTGGATATGCATCTAGGCCGCCTGGGATCTTCTCTCGAAAAACTAAACTTCCCAATTCCGTGTTCCGACACTGAGTATCGATCCGTCTTCAATCAGCTTATCGCCCAAAACAATTTGAAAGAAGGTTTCTTATATCTTCACATCACCCGTGGCGAAGCAGATCGAGACTATGTTTATTCCGCTGACGCCAAACCAAACATCTTTGCCTTTGTTCAGCACAATGCCATTCCCGATGCCGATGCCACGCCCAAAGGTATGTCGATGCGGTCCCATCCTGATTTGCGCTGGAAACGGCGCGACATCAAAACCTCAAACCTTTTGGGTCAAGTCATCGCCAAAACTGCTGCCGCCGCAACCGGCGATTATGAGGCGTTGATGATTGATGATGCGGGATTTGTGACCGAAGGTGGCGCCACCAGCTTTTTCATCGTGAAAAATCAAACCATCTTTGCCCGCCCCGTCAGCAACGACATTTTGCACGGGATCACCCGCCAAACAATGCTGCGCGTCGCAGCCGAATTGGGCTATGCGATTAAACTTGAACGGATAACGTTGCAGGACGCATTAAATGCGGATGAGGCATATCTGACGGGCGCCTCCAGCTATGTGCAACCTGTAACGATGATAGACGATCAAGTAATCGGAAATGGCGCACCCGGTCGGTTCACGTTGTCTTTGCGGGCGGCTTATCTGGCCGCCGTCCGATCCAAAGACTAATCCCTTCCCCGCTGCATTTTCACCGGGATAGTGCGGGCCAGCCTGATCAGATGCGCGACAAAGGATTTCTGGGCATCCTCCTCTCGCGTGGCGGCATATAGCCTGCGGGTCAATCCACCCTTTGTGACCGGACGCGTGACATAGTCAGAGCTATATCGCACTTCACGCACCACCCAATCGGGCAACACCGCAACACCACGGTTGGACGCGACCAACAATAGGATGACAGCCGTCAACTCTACCTGACGGACGGCGCGTGGTTCGACTTTGGCTGGGGTCAGAAGCTGAGTGAACACATCAAGGCGCGCCCGTTCTACAGGATAGGTGATCAACAGTTCATCCCGGAAATCTGCGGCCTCGACATATTTCTTTTGCGCCAACGGATGCTGGGATGATGCGACAAAAACCGGTTCATAGTCAAAAAGCGGTGAAAACGTCACCTCAGGCAGTTGTTCTGGATCTGACGAAATGACAACATCAACCTCCTCTCGCCGCAGGGCAGGCAACGCGTCAAAGGCCAGTCCGGGGCGGATATCCACATCAACATCAGGCCAGGCTTTGCGGAACTCTTCCAGCACCGGAAACAGCCATTCGAAACAGGCATGGCATTCAATGGCGATGTGCAGCCTACCGGTTTTACCCGTTTGCAGATTTTTGAACTCTTCCTCCAGCGCTTCCAGTTCTGGCAGGATACGCTCGGCCAATCGCAACAGCCGCTGCCCCGCGGCCGACAGACGCAGAGGTTTTGATCGCCGGGCGAACAGTTCCACGCCGGCCTGGTCTTCCAACCCCTTGATCTGATGGCTCAATGCAGATTGGGTAATGTTCAGGATGTCAGCAGCCTTTGCCAGCCCGCCAGCATCATGGATCGCCTTAATCGCGCGCAGATGTCTGAACTCGATATGCAATTCAAACAATCCTCATATTAAAGATGAATATTATGAATTTGATTCATTAATACATTCGTGTGAGAGGAGGATCAAGCACTGACACAAGGACGCCCGCTATGAACCCGCCTCGCATATCATTTGAATTCTTCCCGCCCCAATCGTTGGAGGCTTCGTTCCGGTTATGGGAAACAGTAAATGTGCTGTCGCCTTTGAACCCGGAATTTGTCTCCGTCACCTATGGCGCGGGTGGCACGACCCGTGAATTGACACACGAGGCGGTGGATACGATCGGGTCAAATTACGGGCTGAACGTGGCGGCGCATCTGACATGTGTCGAGGCAACCCGCGAGGAAACACTGGAAATCGCAAATCAATACGCCCGGGCCGGGGTTCGCGATTTGGTGGCGTTGCGCGGTGATTGCCCAAATCAAGATGGTCAGTTCAAGGCCCACCCAGACGGGTTTGCCGACAGTTGCGAACTGATCGAGGCTTTGGCGCAAACCGGTAAGTTCAACATCCGCGTCGGTGCGTATCCCGAATCTCACCCAGATGCCGTGAGTTCGCAACAAAACATCGACTGGTTGAAGCGCAAGGTCGATGCCGGTGCCAGCTCTGCGATCACGCAGTTCTTTTTCGAGGCTGAAACCTACTTCCGGTTCCGCGACGCCTGCGACAAGGCTAGTATCAATGTGCCGATCATTCCTGGAATTCTCCCAGTGCAAAGCTGGTCAGGTGTGCAGAAATTTGCACGTCGTTGCGGCACGACCATCCCCCAAGATGTCGCGCGGACATTTGAAAAAGCCATTCGGGATGACCGCGAGGAGCTGCTCGCGCTGGCCTTCTGCACGGAACAGTGCACCACGCTGATCGAAGGTGGTGTTGAGGATCTGCATTTCTATACGCTGAACCGCCCCGAACTGACCCGTGATGTCTGCCGTGCCTTGGGTATTGAGCCCAAAGCGGTGCTGAAGAAAGTTGCCTAATCACCAATCACGTCTTTATGGCTGGACCGGCTTCGATCCACGCAGACGCGGCCTGTCCTGCCATTCAAACAAATCATCCCGCATGACTTTTGCCTTTGGATGGCATTCCGAAGCGCTTTCGTGAATCCGTTCAGACGCATCCGCACCAATCAGACGTTTGCGGCGGGCCAAAAACAGCTTGCCCCAACCCCGGTTCATCCCAAATGCAGGGGCGTCGGGATCGGTTGGGAACTTGTCTCGCCACCCTTCAGGCAAAGCCAGCCCCAATCCCTCTGCTTTTTCCAAAATCCAGACCAGCGGAATATTTGATAGCGGGCGGGCGGCGCTGAACTCTCCGACTTGTCCCCCCACATCGGCATGAGCCCCGCGAAACCACATCTGTTCGACATAGCTTTGACAATCCGGGCCGCATTCCCACAAGACCGGGCTGTATGCTTCCCGGGTCTCGTCCATGGCAAGGGCATGAAACCCGTTTCGGGTGGTCGCCCCCAAATGCGTGTTGTGGAAGGCGTGGCGCCCCTCATAGAGCATCCAGAGGAGCGGCGCCCGCAAACCCAGCGCCTTGACCGTATCCCACACCCCGATCATTTCAATTTCAACCTGATCGTGACAATAGAGTTCTGAAAATTCACGGGCGATATCGCTGTCATGGCCGGACTCATAATGTCGATATGCAGTCCGGATATTGCGTTCTGTCGCCTGATCCGGCCTCAACAATCCAATGGTATCGATCACCCCGGCCAGAGACCGGATCGCATAGGCCCCACGAGAGTAACCAAACAGGAAAATCCGATCGCCCGGGCGATATCGCGATGCTAAAAACCCATAGGCGCGCCGGATTTGACGGTTAATCCCTGCCCCCTGAATAACATCCATCGTATGACGCCACTGGCGCCACTGAACCCCAGCCTCGTACCGGATGGATTGCCGGGCCGAACTTGGGTTTTCAGAAAGCAACTTATAGGTCAAACCGGCATTGGTTTCGCACCCATCCATCAATGATGACATGGTGCCGTCCAGAATGACCACATGATCGACTTGTCCTCTCTCCACCGTCGGCGCCGACTGGCTGGCCCCCGGAGACAACCGCAACCACTGGCCTATGCGTTTTAACAGGCGCATGGGCTGACCTTTGGAATATCGGTTACACAAGCAATCATAAGATCAATATTGGTCCTAAGTATGACACAAACCATGAAATTTCGTGTGAAGAAATGTAAGAAGACTGTAACAAACCGCACGTTGGACAATTTACACCCAAAATTTCGGCATGTTTGGGACAATCTTAGAACTATTCTAAACCTTGACAGCCTGTGTCCTCGGGCGCATATCAATATTCCAGAACCGGAGGCCAAAGATGTTCATCCAAACCGAATCCACACCAAACCCCGCAACACTGAAATTCCTGCCTGGCCAAACAGTGCTGAGCGCCGGAACAGCGGATTTCCCGACACCCGATACAGCGGGCCAATCCCCGCTTGCTCAGCGTATTTTTGCGCATGAGGGTGTGACAGGTGTGTTTCTGGGCGGTGACTTCATTACGGTGACCAAGTCTGAACAGATTGACTGGGATCATATCAAGCCTGCCATTCTGGGCGCGATCATGGAACATTTCCAATCCGGCCAACCTGCAGTCACCGATGGGTCTGATACCGGGGGACATGCCGAACATAGTGGGCCGGATGCGGACATCGTGAACCAGATCAAAGAACTTCTGGATACACGCGTGCGCCCGGCCGTGGCGCAGGACGGCGGGGATATCACCTTCCACGGATTTGATCGCGGTGTCGTTTATCTGCACATGCAGGGCGCCTGCGCAGGTTGCCCATCCTCAACGCTGACCTTGAAAATGGGGATCGAGAACCTGTTGCGGCACTACATTCCAGAGGTTGTAGAGGTTCGCCCCGTTGCCGCATGACCCGCTAATTCTGGGATTTGACACATCGGCTGCGCATTGCGCAGCCGCTTTGCTTTGTGGCAACAATGTCGTCGCTGAGCGCATAGTCCCGATGAAGAAGGGGCAGGCCGAACATCTGATGCCCATGCTTGAGACCCTGTTGGCAGAGAGCAACGTCAACTGGCCCGATCTCACCGCCATCGGTGTTGGCATCGGCCCCGGTAATTTCACCGGAATTCGCATCTCCGTCGCCGCTGCGCGCGGCTTGGCACTGTCCTTGGGGATCCCGGCCATTGGGGTCAGTAGTTTTGAGGCCCTGAGGTCTGGCACCGATGGTGTTGTGGTTGTTACGCTCCCCGCACCGCGCGACAGTTTTTATCTGCATATCTTGGGCGGTGGTGAAGTTTCCTCCCCCATGCAATGCGATCTTCAGTCGATGCCCCCACTACCGGCACGGGCCGAACCAACGGTGATCGGTCATTTGGCTGTCGAAATCGCACAGACCTGCGGCGGCCATGTTGCAGAGCCCAAAAACACGTTGCCTGTTGGCATTGCCAGGGTCGCTTATGCCCACAGGCATAATAACGCCCCCCGGCCTGCCCCACTTTATGTTCGGGCCGCTGATGCCGCGCCGCCCCGCGATCCGGCCCCAGTGATTCTGGATTGATCCCATGCTTTTGGCATCTGATCTGTCGACCCTGCACGCGCGATGCTTCACCAGCCCACGCCCGTGGTCAGAAACGGAGTTTGCGTCGCTTTTGGATGATTGTCATGTCTTTGTCCTGGGATCGTCTGACGGCTTCGTCCTCGGCCGGGTCATCGTTGACGAGGCGGAGCTTTTGACCATTGCTGTAGATCCGGACCGCCGCGGACAGGGATTAGGGGCACAATTGCTGACAGAATACGAAACTCTGGCCCGTTCCAGAGGCGCCGAAACCTCGTTTCTGGAAGTCGCCGCCGACAATATCGCCGCAAATACCCTGTACTCGCGACATGGATATGTGCAATCGGGCCGGCGGATCGGGTACTACAAAACACCTGATCAGCACCGTATCGACGCGTTGGTTATGTCCAAATCCCTTGCGTAACTTTACGACCATTTGGTCAAAAAGCTATTGACGCCCCCGGTCTGCTACGGCCTAATCCTCGGATGATCCAAGGCGATCAGCCTGACCAACCGGCCACGCAACGATACAGTCGCGGGCTGATGACATAACCGGGAGAGAGACATGACTCTGATGCGTACCCTTCTTGGCGCGGCAGCAACGCTGGCGCTGACTGCAACCGTTTCGGTTGCCGACCCCGCTCTGATCTTTGATCTGGGGGGCAAGTTTGACAAATCCTTTAATGAGGCTGCCTACACAGGTGCCGAACGCTGGGCACAGGAAACCGGCGGTTCTTACGGCGAGGTTGAAATTCAGTCAGAGGCCCAGCGTGAACAGGCCCTGCGCCGCTTTGCAGAACGCGGATTTAGCCCGATTGTCGTAACCGGATTTGGATACGCCTCGGCGTTAGAAACCGTTGCTCCCGAATTCCCCGACAGCAAGTTCGCCATCATCGATGTGGACTGGCTGGGTGATCTGCCCAATGTGCGTCAAGTCGCATTTACTGAACACGAGGGGTCCTATCTGGTCGGCGTCGCTGCGGCGATGGCCTCGAATTCCGGCACTGTTGGATTTGTCGGTGGCATGGACATTCCGCTGATTTCAAAATTCGCCTGTGGCTATGTTCAGGGCGTGAAATCGGTCAATCCTGACGCGACGGTTATTCAAAACATGACCGGAACCACACCCGCCGCTTGGAATGATCCGGTGAAGGGTGGCGAACTGACCCGCGCGCAAATCAGCCAAGGTGCGGATGTTATTTATGCCGCCGCGGGCGGAACCGGTATTGGCGTTCTACAAACCGCAACGGATGAGGGTGTTCTGTCCATCGGTGTGGACAGCAACCAAAACCACCTACATCCCGGCTCTGTCCTAACATCAATGCTGAAACGCGTGGATGTGGCTGTTTATAACGCCTTCAGCGCTGGTGATGATCTAGAGGCGGGCGTCGTCGTTTTGGATCTGGAAAAAGAGGGCGTCGGCTACGCACTTGATGAAAGCAACGCCGAAATCTTCACTGCAGAAATCAAAGCCGCCGTTGATGCCGCAAAATCTGCAATTATTGACGGGTCTGTCTCGGTCCATGACTACACCACCGACAGCAGCTGCCCGGTAATGTAAGAAACATCCAACCTGCAGGAGCGTTCAGATGACGGATACAACCGCGATTTCTGAATTTTTTGCGGGTTGGGGTGAAGCAACTGCCAAAGGCCGGGAAAAAGCGATTGTTCCGGCCTTGGGTGCAACATTTCACTATGCTGACCCCCACACACCCGAGCCGGTCACATCCGTTGACGGGTTTCTGAAATTCGTCGCGGGATTTGCCGCGAATGCCCCCGGGGCCACCGTCACCGTTCTGGACCCGGTCGATACCCATAATGGCCATTTCCGCTGTTCAGTACGCTTTGACATGGGGGCGGAGATGTCGATGATCGGACAGTATTTTGGTGATCTGGATGCAGCGGGCAAAATCACCCGCATGATCGGCTTTGTTGGTAAAGGCGCAGAATGAATACAAGTCCCGCCATAGAACTTCGCGGCATTTCCAAGGCCTTTGGCCCGGTGCAGGCGAACAAGGATATTTCCATCTCTGTCTCCCCCGGCACCATCCACGGTATTGTCGGGGAAAACGGAGCGGGGAAATCAACCCTGATGTCGATCCTTTATGGGTTCTACAAGGCCGACGCGGGCGAGGTATTCATCAAGGGCCAGAAAACCGACATTCCCGACAGCCAGGCCGCCATTCGTGCCGGCATTGGCATGGTCCACCAGCATTTCAAGCTGGTGCAAAACTTCTCGGTCCTGGAAAATGTCGTGTTGGGCGCAGAGGATGGCCCATGGCTGCGCCCGTCGCTGGCCAAAGCCCGCCAACAGCTGACCGATCTTGCACGTGAATACGAATTGAACGTCGACCCTGATGCTCTGGTGGAAAACCTGTCGGTAGGCCATCAGCAGCGGGTCGAAATCCTAAAGGCGTTGTATCGTCAAGCCGAGATTTTGATTTTGGACGAACCCACCGGCGTTTTAACCCCGTCAGAGGCCGATCACCTGTTCCGCATCCTGCGCAATCTGAAGGCCGAGGGAAAAACCATCATCCTGATCACCCACAAACTGCGCGAGATCATGGATGTCACCGACACCGTCAGCGTCATGCGTCGGGGAGAGATGAAGGGCACGATCAAAACTGCAGACACCTCACCAGAGGATCTGGCGGAACGTATGGTTGGTCGCAAGGTATTGCTGCGGGTTGACAAAAAACCGGCCCAGCCCGGTGACCCGGTTCTGAACATCGAAAATCTGAAAGTTATCGACAGCGACGGCGTGGAACGCCTGCGCGGGATCAACCTGAATATTCGCGCTGGCGAAATCCTTGGTATTGCCGGGGTGGCTGGAAATGGTCAGTCCGAGTTGTTGAAGGTTTTGGGCGGTTATCAGGTGGCCTCCGGCTCTGTTGAGCTCAAAGGTCAGTCAATTGACTTGACAGGTGTGCATTCCGATGGCCAGTCCCGCCGCGAAAACGGCATTGCTCATGTGCCAGAAGATCGGCATGCCGAGGGTCTGATCCTGCAATTTGCCGCCTGGGAAAATATGGCCTTCGGCTACCATAACGACCCGAAATTCAACAAGAATTCCGTTCTGATGGACAATGCCGCCATTCGCGCAGACACCGAAGAGCAGATGGAACGCTATGACGTGCGCCCCCCCAATCCACGCCTGAAGGCGATGAACTTTTCCGGTGGCAACCAGCAGAAAATCGTGCTGGCACGAGAGATAGAGCGAGACCCTGATCTACTGTTGATCGGTCAACCCACACGCGGCGTCGACATTGGCGCGATTGAATTCATTCACCAGCAGATCGTCGCCCTGCGCGATCAGGGCAAGGCGATCCTACTGGTGTCCGTCGAACTCGACGAGATCATGTCACTCTCGGACCGGATCGCGGTGATGTTTGATGGTCAGATCATGGGCGAACGCTTGCCTGATCAGACCAATGAAAAGGAACTGGGTCTTTTGATGGCCGGGATGAACGAGGAAGCCGCCTGATGCAAAAGATACCTCGCTGGGCCGATCTGGTCCTGATCCCATTAATCAACCTAACGCTGGCCTTCCTGATTTCCGGTCTGGTGATCCTCGCCATCGGCAAGGACCCGATTGTCGCGATCAAGACCATGATCGATGGTGCCTTTGGCAGCTCCAACGGCTGGGGCTACACGCTCTACTACACCACCAACTTTATCTTTACCGGTCTGGCCGTGGCTATCGCCTTTCACGCCCGCATGTTTAATATCGGGGGCGAAGGACAGGCCACATTGGGGGGGTTGGGTGTGGCCCTGGTCTGTCTGTCGATCAACTGGCCGCATTGGTTGGTTGCCCTGCCCTTTGCCATCATTGGCGGTGCGGTGTTCGGTGCGGCATGGGCGGCGATCCCCGCCTATCTGCAAGCCAAACGGGGCAGCCACATCGTGATCACCACGATCATGTTCAACTTCATCTCGGCCGCACTACTGGGTTACCTTCTGGTCAACTCCCTGAAAGAGCCCGGCAATATGGCGGCGGAAACCGCAAAGTTTCCCGAAGGCACCCACCTGCCCACGTTCCATGAAATGCTGGCCCCCTTCGGGATTGAGTTCAGCAAACACGCCCCGGCCAATGTCAGCTTTCTGATCGCACTTTTGTGTTGTTTCCTGTTTTGGGTGCTGATCTGGCACACGCGTCTGGGCTTTGCCATCCGATCCTATGGGCAAAGCGAAAATGCCGCCCGCTATGCCGGCATCTCCCCCGTGAAAATCATCATGGTCTCCATGCTCTTGTCCGGCGGTCTGGCCGGGCTCATGGCCATCAACAATGTCATGGGCGAAAGCGAGCGGTTGATCATGAACGCGGTCGAAGGTGCCGGATTTATCGGCATCGCTGTTGCCCTGATGGGGCGTTCGCACCCGGTGGGGATCATATTGGCAGCACTTCTTTTTGGGTTCCTCTATCAGGGCGGTGCTGAACTGTCGTTGTGGGAAAACATCCCACGTGAACTGGTCGTGGTCATTCAGGCGCTGGTGATCCTCTTTACCGGAGCGCTGGACAATATGGTCCGCGCCCCGATCGAGGCGCTGTTTCTGCGATCCGGGAAAGGAGGCGCATGATGGATTTTCAAACGATCATTCAGATTTTGGACTCCTCTGTCCGGCTCGCGACCCCGTTGTTGCTGGCCTGTCTTGCTGGCCTGTTTTCAGAACGCTCCGGCATTTTCGATATCGGGTTAGAGGGCAAGATGCTGGCCGCTGCCTTCCTCTCCGCTGCCGTCGCGGCCGCCACCGGATCGGCATGGCTGGGCATGTTTGCCGGGATTTTTGTGTCTTTGTTGTTGGCCCTGCTGCACGGTGTCGCCTCGATCACCTTTAGGGGCGATCAGTTGATCTCTGGTGTGGCCATAAATTTCCTCGCGGCGGGTCTGACTGTAATTGTCGGTCAAAGCTGGTTTGGCCTGGGCGGGCGCACGCCATCCTTAACCGGTGACGGACGGTTTGAACCATGGGATTGGCCCCTTGCCGGTGTTCTGGAAAACGTGCCCGTTGCAGGCCCGATCTATTCCGAACTGATCTCGGGCCATACCCTGCTGGTCTATGTGGCGATCATTGCTGTCCCGCTCAGCTGGTATGTGCTGTTTCGGACCCGCTTTGGTCTACGCCTGCGGGCTGTTGGTGAAAATCCGGGTGCCGTGGATACTGCTGGGATTTCCGTCACCCGCTTGCGTTATTCTGGCGTTCTGATCTGCGGATTGTTGTGCGGTCTAGCTGGTGCTTATTTGGCAACGGGTCTGGCCGCGGGGTTCGTTAAGGACATGACCGCCGGGCGTGGCTTTATCGCATTGGCCGCCCTGATCTTCGCCAAATGGCGGCCGTGGCACGCGCTTGGGGCTTGTCTGCTCTTTGGCTTGCTGGAGGCGATTGGCAACAGATATCAGAGCATCGAACTGGCCGGGATTGTTCTGCCTGTTCAGCTGATGCAGGCCCTGCCTTACATCCTGACCGTGGTGATTCTTGCCGGTTTTGTTGGCAAAGCCATCCCACCGCGTGCCGGGGGCGAGCCCTACGTGAAAGAACGATAGCGCCAGATCAGCTCACCTGTCAGTCCAGTTGATATTTTTTTCCTAGCAAACAGGGAAATGGTCCTTGCACCGGTTGCATTTTCCACAGCACCGGCGCTAGGAAGGGCCATGCAAATCTACCTGCCCATCGCCGAAGTCTCCGTCAACGCTTTCCTGCTCCTTGGTCTGGGCGGGATGGTCGGTATTTTGTCCGGTATGTTCGGGGTCGGTGGTGGTTTTCTTATGACCCCACTGTTGTTTTTCATCGGCATCCCTCCGGCTGTTGCGGTCGCGACGGAGGCCAATCAAATCGTCGCCTCTTCATTCTCTGGCGTACTGGCCCATCTGAAGCGAAAGACCGTCGATTTCCGAATGGGCACGGTGCTATTGATCGGCGGGCTGGCGGGCTCTGCGCTCGGGGTGCAGATCTTTAACACGCTCAAAAGCATGGGACAGGTCGATCTGCTGGTCAAACTTTGTTATGTGCTGTTTTTGGGCATTATTGGCGGCTTGATGTTCATCGAAAGCCTACGCGCCATCCGGCGCAGCGGCAAACCAGGCGTGGCCCCAAAACGCAAGAAACACAACTGGGTGCACAACTTACCCTTTAAGGTCAAGTTCCGCACATCAGGGCTTTATATCTCTGTTTTCCCGCCACTTCTTGTCGGGGTTTTCGTGGGTATTCTGGCCGCGATCATGGGCGTTGGCGGCGGTTTCGTCATGGTACCCGCGATGATCTATCTGCTAGGGATGCCAACCAAAGTGGTTGTCGGAACTTCACTCTTCCAGATCATCTTTGTCACAGCCTTCACCACATTGCTCCATGCCACAACCAACCACACGGTGGATATGGCATTGGCTGTTTTATTGTTGATCGGCGGCGTCATCGGTGCCCAGATTGGCACCCGGATCGGCACCTATTTGAAAGCAGAACAGTTGCGCATCCTGTTGGCCATGATGGTTCTTTTGGTCTGTTTCAAACTGGCGCTTGATTTGCTGATCCAACCGACAGAGCTCTACTCCATTGATACAGGCGGAGGTCACTGATGTTCCTGCGCCTGCTCATTGTTTTGATGGTCCTGATCCTACCTGCCTCCGCCCAGCAGGTGGAGGAACAGGTCATCGCCAATATGAGCACCAATCGCGTGGCCATTACTGCCAATTTTGATGGTTCTGAAATTCTAATCTTTGGCGCCGTGAAACGCGAGGCGCCCGCGCCGGATACCGGCCCACTGGAAGTTATCATCGCAATTTCCGGCCCCCCCGAAGATGTCACCATCCGCCAAAAATCACGTGAGTTTGGTATTTGGGTGAACACGGATTCCTTCGATGTCGTGCAAGTTCCCAGCTACTACGCCGTGGCAAGTTCCAATCCGGTGCCACATATATTGGACGTAACCGAAGATCTTGAGCACGGGATCTCGATCCAAAACGCCGTTCGCACTGTTGATGAATCTGCGGCAACACGCAAAGCCTATGAATTTACCAATGCCTTAATTCGCATTCGACAAAACAATGGCCTGTATTCGCTCCACGAAGGCACTGTCGAGATCGGTGAGGAAACCCTGTTCAACACCTCCGTCTCTTTGCCATCCAATCTGACCGAGGGCATCTATATCGCGCGCATCTTCCTGACACGAGATATGCAAGTGATCAGCGAATACAAAACCCTTCTCTACGTTCAGAAAGAGGGTTTGGAGCGTTGGATTTTCAACCTGGCCCAAGAACAACCCCTGATCTACGGCCTGTTGTCACTGTTCATCGCCATCGCCGCTGGGTGGATGGCCTCTGCGGTGTTCCGGTTCATCAAGTCCTGACGGATTTGCGCAGATCGTCAATGCGATGCATTTCAACGATCAGCTCTGTGCGCTTTTTTGCGATCCATCTGTGATAAATAAATGGAACATGGGTTTTGGCTCTGAACAGAGTATTTTCCGAAATCCCGTCCACCAAGACCAATTGGCGTTTTCCGACGGCGTTTTCGCCCACGACAATGTTTCGAGGCGTAAGATCATATGCGACGATACGAGCAAGTTCTAACTCGTCAATCAATGCATGCGTTTCTGCAATCAACTCATCGCTTAAGCCATATCTCAATATATAGTTGTGCTGGGTTGCGGCAATCTCACCATTTGCGCCCGTGATTTTTTCGACGATCATACCTATCCCAAGATTTGTATCAACAAAACCCCAGAAAGCTGGCAAATAGATTGGCAGATGGTTCAATCGAGACAGGGCGGCAATGTATTCCTCGTATTCTTTATAGGCGGTCTTCAGGAAAGAAAACCGACGTTTGATAGGCCGCAGCCAAACAAATTTGCTTTTACTCCTACGGGGCTTGAAGACTTTGATTAGTGCATCTGGACGATCCGGATGCATAAAGACTTGGCGCCCTGTGCCTTGCGCAATCACTTTATCGGGATCAAGCTCAATATATCGTTCCATCGGCTCGCTTTGTACTCTCTGTTAGGTTCCTTTGGCGTGTTTCAGCCAACACAAATGACCACAATAGGCTGCTACCCCCGCCCAATGTAAGGCATCTTGGTGGCCATCACAGTCATGAACTGAACATTCGCCTCTGGTGGCATTTCAGCCATGTGTAACACTGATCGTGCGGCATCCTCGACACGCATCATCGGCATCAACTCAGCGGCCGGATTATCCGCCAGAATGCGGGCGTTCAGATCATCAACCAATTCTGTCTGCGCATTGCCGATGTCAATTTGCCCACAGGCAATATCATAAGGTCGACCATCCAGGGACAAGCTACGCGTCATTCCGGTAATCGCATGTTTTGACGTTGTATAACAAACCGACCCCGGACGCGGGTTGTGTGCCGATAGCGATCCATTGTTGATGATCCGCCCGCCCTGTGGCGACTGTGCTCTCATCTGGGCAAAGGCCAGTTGCGCCGCAATGAACATGCCGCGAATGTTGGTTGCAAGAACGTGGTCGAATGCATCCAATTCGATCTCATCAATCGGTCCAGACGGGCCAAACTGCCCGGCATTGTTGAACAGAACATCCAATCTGCCCACGTCGGCTACAAATTCAGCAAAGCGTTCTTTCATTGCCGCAGCATCCGTCACATCCGCAGACAGGGCGACAGCGTTGGAATACTCTGCCTCTATCTCCCTCAACATCTCTTCTCGGCGCGCGATCAGACCAACCCGCCACCCGGCTGACAAAAACAGCAGGGCAGTGGCCTTTCCGATGCCCGAACTCGCGCCTGATACAATGATGGATTTCATTCCTGAACCTCCAATTCAAAGGGGGCTGACGGGGTTTTCAGATCGTCAACGCGCAACCCCCCTGCGGGTCGGGCCAACCGGTTGCGCACCACCCAGATCAACCGATGCTGCGCCCGCGTGATCGCCACATAGGCCAGACGCTTCCACAGCGGCTGCCCAGCCTCGCTGCGCCCCATACGGGCGGCCACCCATAGATCCGGGGCAAAAACCTGCACCGTATCCCACTGGCTGCCCTGCGCCTTGTGGATTGTCACCGCCGCCCCGTGCAGAAACGCCGCTCCCATTCGGGCCGCAAAGGGGATAAAGGGTTCTTCTTCATCGGGAAACTCAATCTTCACAATCGAGGCCGCGCTGACCTGCGGATCTTCCGCGCCGATCACATGCAGTCGTGAAAAACCCGGTTTGCGCCCCGGCCCCAGATAGATCACCTGTGCGCCCTTGATCAGGCCGCGCGCCTCCAGATCCAGGCGTTTCTTGCGATGTTTCACCGGTAATTCAATACCATCACAAATCAGCGGCTCGCCCGGCAGCAATTCGGTATCTGGCGCGTCAAAGGCCTTGCGAAACGCCTGTATGAGCTTCACACGCGTGGCATTGCGCCAAACCAGAACCGGCGAACGCGCCATCAGATCGCTTTCCACCCGCTGCCCCATCACCACCCGGTCGTCGCGTCGGGCGACCTCTTCGACCATGCGCTCAAAATCTGGAAATTCCAGTGCTGGGTCAGCTAGGGCATGGGCCAGATCAAGGATCGGATTGTCTTCAGATTGCCGATGAATGCGGCTCAGCATGACCTTGCGCCGCTCAGACAGCCCATCAAACACCATCTTGCCAGACTGCCCCACCGGGGCCAACTGCGCCGGATCGCCAAACAGGACCAGCGTCGAAAAAATTTCCTGCAGATCCTCAAACTGCTTTTCATCCAGCATGGAACTTTCATCAACAAAACCGATATCCAGCGGATCTTCGCGCCGCTTCCAGCCGGTGATAAAATCTGATCCACGCAGACCTGCCGCCGCCAAGGCCCCAGGGATAGATTTGTTGACCTGATAAAACGCATACGCCCGGTCCAGCGCTGCGCCAGTCAGCCCCTCAATCTCTGGCCGTTCGCCATTTCCGGCCAACCATTCGGCAATCTTTTCATATTCCGGGTCATAGACCGGGGTGTACAAAATACGGTGAATGGTGGTCGCAGGCACGCCCCGCAGGCGCAAGACACTCGCCGCCTTGTTGGTCGGCGCCAGGATTGCCAAAGTCCGCCTGTCTTTGCGTCTTCGCCCCTCATAGTCGCCCGACACAATATCGACGCCCGCCTCCTCCAGCGCGCGGTAGAGTTCTGCCAAAAGCAACGTTTTGCCAGAACCTGCCTTGCCCACCACGGCCAGAACCTGCGATTTGCCGCTCGCTACAGGGGTCAGAAGGGCATCATCCAGATTTATCCCGGCCGATCGCAACAGCTCTGACACCCGATCATGGGCCTCCGCCTGATCCTCTGAATATGTTATGGCCTGCTCACTCATGGGCAGACCCTAGCTCGCGATTTAACGGGGCGCCACCATGAAGCCGCTTTCCTTTCGCCAAAAATACCTTGGGGTGAATGCGGCATCGCCGCAAAGGGGCAAAGCCCCTGCCCGTTCAAAGAAAAACCCGCGCCAAAGGCGCGGGCAAATTCTCTTTGCTCTGCCTGACCGGCTTACTTCGCCGGTCCCGCGTCCAAAACCTCTTCCAACGTTCTGAGCCCGGTTTTCGGAGCCTGCACCAGCACCGACATATTGCCGGGCTTATGCTCGTTTTTGTACATCTTCATATGCGCATCGGGAATTTCGGCCCAGGGGAAGACTTCCGACATGCACGGATCGAGACGACGCTCGATCATAAGGCGGTTGGCGGCGGCAGCCTGCGCGAGGTTTGCAAAATGTGAACCCTGTAGACGCTTCTGATGCATCCACATGTAGCGCACGTCAAAGGTACAGTTGAAACCCGAGGTGCCGGCACAGATCACGACCATGCCGCCCTTTTTCACAACCAGTGACGACACAGGGAAGGTTGCCTCGCCAGGGTGTTCAAAGACCATGTCAACGTTCACACCTTTGCCGGTGATGTTCCAGATCGCCTTGCCGAATTTGCGCGCCTCTTTCAGCCACTCGTTATATTCGGGGCTGTTGACGGTAGGCAGTTGACCCCAGCAATTGAAATCTTTGCGGTTGATGACGCCCTTGGCCCCTTGGTCCATCACGAACTGGCGCTTACTTTCATCCGAAATCACGCCGATCGCGTTGGCGCCCACGGTGTTGGCCAGTTGGATCGCATACGACCCCAAGCCACCGGAAGCGCCCCAGATCAGAACGTTCTGGCCCGGCTTCAGTTCGTGCGGATGATGGCCAAACAGCATACGGTATGCGGTTGCAAGGGTCAGTGTATAGCAGGCACTTTCCTCCCAGGTCAGATGCTTGGGGCGCGGCATCAGCTGCTGGGCCTGCACATTGGTGAACTGGGCAAATGACCCATCGGGCGTCTCATAGCCCCAAATCCGCTGCGATGGCGAGAACATCGGATCACCACCGTTGCAGTGCTCGTCATCGCCGTCATCCTGATTGCAGTGGATGACAACCTCATCGCCGACCTTCCAACGGGTCACCTTATCCCCTACGGCCCAGACGATGCCCGACGCATCAGACCCGGCGATGTGGAAATCCTGCTTGTGCACGTCGAACATGCTGACCGGCACGCCGAGCCCGGCCCAGATGCCGTTGTAGTTCACGCCAGCAGCCATCACTAGGACAAGCACCTCGTGGCTGTCCAGCTTTGGAACGTCGACCACCTCAACCTGCATGGCCTGCTTGGGCTCGCCTTGACGTTCACGACGGATCGCCCAAGCATACATTTTCTTCGGCACATAGCCCATGGGGGGCATTTCCCCGATCTCATAGAGATCCTTTTCAGGTGCATCATAGCTGGCAATCGCAGTGCGTTCGTCCAATGCCATCGTCATCTCCGTTATCTGACAGTTATGCCGCGTCGCAGAATCAACGCAGCGGTTAATTGGTGGAATAGTATTGACGAAGCAACATTGCAACCACAATTAGTGCATTTTTGTAATTATATGTCGCGGTGAATACGTTATGCCGCAGTTGCATTCAAAACCTGAGCAACAGAGGCGGCGTAAAAGGCGATCGCCTCTGCGTCCTCTGGGTTCACCACGTATCCGTCGTCGGTTTCAACAACCATTCCTCGCAAAGAGAGGATGCGCAATCCCACCTGCGCCGCCTTCACCGCATCACTGTCAGGATAGTGGGCGGGCGCCCCCAGATCATCCAATCTGGTCGCCAGTTCGGTGACAGAACGCTCTAACGTATCGGCATGAACGGGAGACCCAGAGGCGTCCAGGACATGGGCAACCAAAGGCACCGGCAATGCAGGAAGGTTTTGCTGAACTCTGCTCATCAGCTCCTCACCCACAGATTCGAGCCCGCGTTCGTTTTCGGTCAGAAACATCCGTAATGATACAGGCGCCCCAAATCGAACCGCCGCATAGCCAAACTGATGAAATCGGCCGGTCAACTTGAACCGTATCTGGCGCAACACAAAGCCGATCATTGAAAACACGCTAAAACGAAATCTTCGTTGTTGGCGCGTCGCCGCTTCGAGCAGGACACGATCTTCCAACACGCGGTCATAGTTCAATGCGACAGGCACAAACACCACGTCCCGCCCATTTTTCCGGTCGAACCCGTTCAGAACATAACTCAGCAATCCCAGCTTGGGTTCCTCAACCTTGCCGGACAGGCTCAGCCCTCCTTCAGGAAAGACCGCCTGCGCAACCCCATTGGCCGTTGCGATCTGCACATAGCGCGCCAAAATACGGCGGTAGAGCTGATTGCGTGAACTGCGTCGAATAAAATACCCACCCATTGCACGGATCAACCCCCGCAACGGCCAAACATTCGCCCATTCCCCGACCGCATAAGACAGGGCGGACTGATCCGCCGCCAGATAAGTGACCAGCACATAGTCAAGGTTTGAACGGTGATTCATCACATAGATCACCGTTGCATCCGGATCGATCTGCCGCAACGCCTCTTGATCCTGATAACTCAACTGGACCCGGAAAAAGCTTTGCGACACATAGCGGGCCAGCCGGATCGCGATCCCGAAATAGGCCGTCGCACTGAAGGATGGCACGATTTCCCGCGCGTAACGGCGGGCCTCCTGAAAGGCGACGTTTTCGGGGATCTTGGTGTGTCGCGCATGTTTAGCGACCGCCTCCATCACAACCGGATCATAAATCAGACGTTGGATCGTATCGTGGCGCGTGGCCAGCTTGAACGGTTGAATCGGACGCTGAAGCCGCTTGTTCAGCTCTTCCACCACACGTTCCATCCGGCGGCGCAAAAACCAACGCACCGACGGGAACAAGAAATGCGAGGCGAACGTGACCGCCGCAAACAACACTATCAGAATCAAGAGCCACAGCGGCAATTCAACGGTCTGAAACATGAGGGAACAGTGGCAGGAAACGTGATCAAGGTAAATCCACATATGCCGCACCGCAGCACGTTGACATAGACATATAATTCCATTTATCTGCGCCAGTAGCTAATTTTATTGCCCGTAGAGGAATCAAGAGGCCCCAGATGTCGCAAACGCAGAAAACCCGCCCCTGGCTCTTTCGCACCTATGCTGGACACTCGACCGCGAAGGCCTCGAACGAGCTTTACCGCGGCAATCTGGCCAAAGGTCAGACCGGCCTTTCGGTGGCGTTCGACCTGCCGACACAGACCGGCTATGACAGCGATCATGTGCTGGCCCGGGGTGAGGTCGGCAAGGTCGGCGTTCCCGTCAGCCATCTGGGTGACATGCGGGCGCTGTTTGACCAGATCCCCCTGGAACAGATGAACACCTCGATGACCATCAACGCCACGGCCCCGTGGCTCTTGGCGCTCTACACCGCTGCGGCAGAGGAGCAAGGCGCCGATATTTCCAAACTGCAGGGCACCGTCCAGAACGATATCATCAAGGAATATCTCAGCCGCGGCACCTATGTCTGCCCGCCAAAACCCAGCTTGCGGATGATCACTGATGTCGCGGCCTATACCCGCGAACATCTGCCGAAATGGAACCCGATGAACGTGTGTTCCTATCACTTGCAAGAGGCAGGCGCGACGCCTGAAGAGGAGTTGGCCTTTGCGCTGGCCACCGCCATCGCCGTATTGGATGACCTAAAAAATAAAGTCCCCGCCGAGGCATTCCCCGAAATGGTCGGGCGCATTTCCTTCTTCGTCAACGCGGGTATCCGCTTCGTCACCGAAATGTGCAAGATGCGTGCCTTTGTCGAACTGTGGGACGAAATCACGCAAGAGCGTTACGGAGTCGAGGACCCAAAATTCCGCCGCTTCCGTTATGGGGTGCAGGTAAACTCCCTCGGCCTGACCGAACAGCAACCGGAAAACAACGTTTATCGTATCCTCTTGGAAACTCTGGCGGTAACGCTGTCGAAAAACGCCCGTGCCCGTGCAGTGCAGCTACCAGCCTGGAACGAGGCCTTGGGCCTGCCGCGCCCATGGGATCAGCAATGGTCCCTGCGCATGCAACAAATCCTGGCCTATGAAACCGATTTGCTGGAATACGAGGATCTGTTTGACGGCAACCCTGCCGTGGACCGCAAGGTCAATGCGCTAAAAGAGGGTGCACGCGCAGAGCTCGCGCAGATCGACGCCATGGGTGGTGCAGTCGCAGCCATCGAATACATGAAAAATCGTCTGGTCGAGTCAAACTCCGCCCGGATCAACAGGATCGAAGCGGGCGAAACCACCGTTGTTGGTGTCAATCGTTGGACCGAAGCGGCCGAAAGCCCCCTAACCGCTGGTGACGGCGCGATCATGGTGGTGGACGCAGCCGCAGAGGCCGATCAGATAACCCGCCTGAATGCTTGGCGCCAGGCACGCGACGAGCGGGCCGTCGAGACCGCGCTCGCCGCGGTTCGCGCCGCCGCGCAAACGGGCGACAATATCATGCCCTCCTCCATCGCCGCTGCCAAGGCTGGCGCCACCACGGGTGAATGGGGCGATGTTGTCCGCAACGCCTTTGGCCAGTACCGCGCGCCCACGGGCGTCAGCAAAAACCCATCAAACCGGACTGAAGGGTTGGATGATATCCGGGCAGAGGTCGATGCCGTCAGCACCCGTCTGGGCCGGCGCCTGAAGTTTATGGTCGGCAAACCGGGACTGGACGGGCATTCCAACGGCGCCGAACAAATCGCCGCCCGAGCACGGGATTGCGGAATGGACATCACCTATGACGGCATCCGCCTGACGCCCGAAGAAATCGTGAACGCTGCAAAAGAACAGGACGCCCACGTCATCGGCCTGTCCATCTTGTCAGGCTCTCATATCCCTCTGATCGCCGAAGTGATGGAGCGCATTCAGGCGGCTGGCCTCTCGCATATTCCGGTGGTCGCCGGCGGCATCATCCCAGACGAAGACGCCGATCGCCTGCGTGCAATGGGTGTGGCCAAGGTCTACACGCCCAAGGATTTCGAACTGAACCGTATCATGTTTGACATCGTCGCGCTGGTCGATCCAAAGGCGGTCGCGGCGGAGTAGTCACCTCTGCCGCACACGCCCGCGGATCGCGATGCCTATTAGCACCAACAAACTGAACAGAGATACCAAGGCTGCTGGCAGTTCTGAAGGATGGCGCTCCAGCACCATTTCTACCCGGTCGTAGGCTTGCGGAAACTCGACCGACACAACACCGATGTCCAAAGCAGGGGTGACTGGTAGAACCTGTCCATCAGGTGTGAAAACACGAAAAGCCTTATGATAAAGAACCGGTAGCAAGATTACCCCCGCGGGAACATTGTTGATTTCCCAGACACGCGATTTGATCGCGGTGACATCCGCAGGCGGATGTAGGACCCCATCACGCTCAAGCCTTTCAAGATGGTCAGGGATGTCATCAAATGCCTGAGAATCAATAGTTGCATTCAGATAGTCGCGCGCAAATTTTCCTGCGCCTTCCGCAGACAGGTATTCCAACGCACCGTTTACTTTAATGGGATCATTTCGCTCTTCCCAGGCAACCTGATAAGCCATCGTGGAGACCAACCGATGTGGATAGTGAAACAAGGCAATCAAAAACAGCATGACGGCGAACCACACTGTCACCGGGATCTGCAAACCACCGTCCTGCTTGCGCCCCTGTCGCGCACTCTCCATCAGAAAAGCCGCCGCTACCATGACGAAGAAATCGACATAGACCAACAAACGCCATGGAAATTGTACGCTGCTAAACGGGGAATGTTTCCACAGTTCGACGGAGATGCCGCTCATCAATATTATGGCGACAATCGTCGGGGCGATCGACCAGACCCACAGATACCCGCTGCTTGCACCCAGCGCTCTGACACCGACAACCCAACATAGTCCGATAAATAAGCAGGTAAATGTCAGTGTCAGGGTGACAGCAAGATGCCAGTCACTGACCGGCCAGTCACGTCCGCTCCACATCAGCCAATCAACAGGATGGTAATGCTTTAAAAACTCAGCACTCACATCGGTCAGATTTGATAAGGCTGGCCACCAATAGATCGCAGACAACCCAACACCGAGAGCGCAAAGTGCGGCAAGTCTTGCAAAACTAACCACGATTCCTAGTCTGGCAGATATCGCCCATGCCACCCAAATCGCCGCGAACACCGGCAGGGACAACAATGTGGTTGGCAAGTGACAAAGGGCAAGCCCTGCAAACCCCAACGGGAGCACAATGTTCAATCGGCGCTCGTCCAATACCCGCAACATACCCAGCGCCAACAATGGTACAAACATATAGGCCGCAAACTCCCCGATGGCCTGTCGGATCGCCCAGTCAATGCTCAGGTGATAAGGTAAAACCATATAAATGAAGGCACCCGCGACAACGGTCCACCCCCCGACAAGTCGGCGCAGGAAAAGACCAGCCGTGAGCCCGGATCCGATCCAGAAAAATGCGCCTGACACTGCTATGGCCGCATTTGGTGTCAACCCAGGCGCAATAAACTGGGCGATCGCAGAAATATAAAAGGGCAGTGGCGCGTAAAAGTAAAAATCCATACCCCCATGGCCTGCCCATAGTCCCGGCAGATAACGGGGATAGGGATCGCCCAAAGCAAGCGCCTCGTGGAAAGCAACACTCCATGAAACATTATAGTGATAGGAGTCACCATTTGATGCGCCTAGTGCAACAAATCCTGCGACCAACACACCTGCTACAAAAACAACCAATAATCGACTGATGGAACTCATACTCTGCCTCGTTGGTTTTTTTTGATGCCACCATAGGATCAATTCGACCGCGGACAACGCCGTTCAATGCGATCAGTGATATCTGTGGCGAATTGGACATAGCCCCTGACGGAACAGAAATTTCCTGCTACCACCATCTTCACTATTCGATTCAAACCCAGAGGTTCCAATGAGCATCCATATCGGCGCGCAACCCGGCGACATCGCTGAAACCGTTCTTCTACCTGGTGATCCTTACCGGGCAAAATGGGCGGCTGAAAACTTCCTCAAAGATGCCCGGCTGATCAACGAGGTCCGCGGGATGCTGGGTTTTACCGGAACCTACAAGGGTAATCCGGTTACCATCCACGGTTCCGGTATGGGCATGCCCAGCCTTTCGATCTACGCCAATGAGTTAATCCGTGATTTCGATGCCCAGACCCTGATCCGTATCGGATCCTGCGGAGGCATGCAGGAGCATGTCAAAGTGCGCGATGTGATCCTGGCCATGACCACGACCACACTATCCACGCCATCGCGCGGAATTATGCGTGAACTGAACTTTGCGCCTTGTGCCGATTACGGGCTCTTGCGTGCGGCAGCAGACAGCGCCGCCGCCCGGGGTGTACCGACCCATGTGGGCGGCATCTATTCTTCTGATGTTTTCTACGACGAACGTCCTGACCTGAACGAACAAATGGTGCGCCATGGCATTCTCGGAGTCGAGATGGAAGCGGCAGAGCTCTACACCCTCGCGGCCCGCCACAACCGCCGTGCCCTGGCGGTTTTGACCGTCAGCGACCACCTCTTGACGGGGGAAGCACTGCCATCAGAGGACCGAGAAAGAAGTTTTGGCGACATGATTGAAATCGCGTTGGACGCCGTGTTCGCCTGAGCAACGGGAAAAAGGTGCACTCTCACCCTTCCTTTTGCCGGAAATACCTTGGGGTGAATGCGGCGTCGCCGCAGAGGGGCAATGCCCCTCACCCACCAAGAGGCTTAATCATCACCACTTTTACACCGTCCCGGCTATTTTCCTGCCAGCCAAGGTGCTGATATATGGCGATGTTCTCTGGCATATCCTGATGTGTCGCCAACCGCAGCTCGCTCAAACCATGCGTCATGGCATAAGATTCTACCAGTGAAAGCAGCTTGCGCGCCACCCCCTGCCCCTGTGCACTTGGATGCACAACCAAATTCATCACATGCAGCGCATCATCGACCGGGCCAGCGATCAACCCGCCCACTACGCCACCGTCATGTTCGGCCACCCAAACCAGGTTTGTGGCAATATCCTCCTCGACACCTTCGTCAACGGGCGGCAATGACACTCCCCTTTGTCGTGCCTGGGCATAGGCCGCTTGGATACACGCCCTCAGGTCCGCCGCATCTTCTGGCTTTGCTGTTCTGATTTTAACCTGTGCCATCCGAACCCCTTCTTCTTTTTGGTGTAAATACTCTGGGGTTTGGGGCAAAGCCCCAATTTGCGCACCGCACCGGATCGAGCGCGGTGCAGCCGCTCCGCTCCCCGACAGCGCTCAAAAGAAAAGGGCCCACCATATGGCGGGCCCTTCCTATCCAAAAACGGACGGGGCTGGCTTACATCATGCCGCCCATGCCGCCCATGCCGCCCATGTCGGGCATGCCGCCACCAGCAGCGCCTTTTGGCTCTGGCTTGTCGGCAATCATGGCCTCGGTGGTGATCAGCAGGGACGCAACGGATGCTGCATCTTCCAAGGCTGTCCGGGTCACTTTGGCCGGGTCAATCACACCGAAGGAGAACATGTCGCCATATTCTTCAGTCTGTGCGTTGAAACCAAAGGCCAGATCGTCAGATTCACGGACTTTGCCAGCAACGACTGCACCGTCAACACCAGCGTTCTCAGCGATCTGACGCAGCGGAGCTTCCAGAGCTTTGCGAACGATGTTGATGCCTGCGTCCTGATCGGCGTTTGCACCTGTCAAGTCTGCAAGTACTTTCGAAGCCTGAACCAGAGCAACACCGCCACCGACGACGATACCTTCTTGAACAGCGGCACGTGTGGCGTTCAGCGCATCATCAACACGGTCTTTGCGCTCTTTCACTTCGATTTCGGTCATGCCGCCAACGCGGATCACAGCAACACCGCCAGCCAGTTTGGCAACGCGTTCTTGCAGTTTTTCACGGTCGTAATCGGAAGACGTTTCTTCGATCTGACCACGGATCTGTGCAACACGTGCTTCGATCTCTGCTTTTTCGCCATTGCCATCGACAACCGTTGTTTCGTCTTTGGTGATGGTGACTTTCTTGGCAGAACCCAGCATGTCCATGGTGACGCTTTCCAGCTTCATGCCCAGATCTTCGGAAATCACTTGACCACCGGTCAGGATTGCCAGGTCTTGCAGCATGGCTTTGCGGCGATCGCCGAAACCAGGGGCCTTAACAGCAGCAATTTTCAGGCCGCCGCGCAGTTTGTTGACAACCAGAGTTGCCAGCGCTTCGCCTTCAACATCTTCTGCAATGATCAGCAGTGGTTTTTGCGATTGGATCACTTGCTCCAGCAATGGAACCATTGGCTGCAGCGAAGACAGTTTCTTTTCGTGCAGCAGGATGATGGCGTCTTCCAGATCAACGATCATCTTGTCAGAGTTGGTGACAAAGTAAGGCGACAGGTAACCACGGTCGAACTGCATGCCTTCGACAACTTCGGTTTCTGTTTCCAGACCTTTGTTTTCTTCAACGGTGATCACACCGTCATTGCCAACTTTCTGCATGGCACCAGCGATCTGCTGACCAATGGCAGCTTCGCCATTTGCAGAAATGGTGCCAACCTGTGCAACTTCGTCGCTGTCTTTGACTTCACGAGATGCAGATTTGATTGCCTCAACAACACGCGATGTTGCCAGGTCGATGCCGCGCTTCAGGTCCATTGGGTTCAGGCCAGCAGCAACCTGCTTCAGACCTTCGCGAACGATGGCTTGGGCCAGAACAGTTGCAGTGGTGGTGCCGTCGCCGGCTTCGTCATTGGTGCGGCTGGCAACTTCTTTCACCATCTGCGCGCCCATGTTTTCGAACTTGTCTTCCAGTTCGATTTCCTTGGCAACGGTTACACCATCTTTGGTGATGCGCGGTGCGCCAAAGGATTTGTCGAGAATGACGTTACGGCCTTTCGGACCCAGGGTCACTTTGACCGCATCAGCCAGAACGTTCACGCCCTTCAGCATACGATTGCGGGCATCGGTATCAAATTTGACGTCTTTCGCCATTTTGATTGCTCCTTAAATTTCGTGTCAGTTTGAAAAGGACTTAGGGATCAGGAAATGATGCCCAGAATGTCGCTTTCTTTCATCATCAGCAGCTCTTCGCCGTCGACGGTGACTTCTGTGCCGGACCATTTGCCGAACAGAACGCGATCGCCGGCCGATACAGCCATCGCGATCAGCTCACCGGAATCTTTGCGGGCGCCGTCGCCGCAAGATACGATTTCGCCTTCGCTGGGTTTCTCTTTGGCGCTGTCTGGGATAATCAGACCACCTGCGGTTTTCTCGTCGCTTTCTACACGGCGGACCAGCACTCGGTCATGCAGCGGTTTCAATGCCATCTCTGAACGCTCCTTCGTTCGAGGTTTCTGTTATGTATTAGCACCCGCCCTGTGCGAGTGCTAACAGGATGGATGTAAGGAAGCCCCCGACCCGAGTCAACCGCGCACTAGCCAATTTTTTTTGGTAAGCTATGGTAGAAAAAAATCAAAACGAGCAGGCAGAATTTTAATGCGACATTTCCTGATTTCCCTTTTGGCACTCATCCTGCCCTGGGCCGCCCAGGCGCAATGCGTAGGCGAAAACCAAATTGGTGCTCTTACACCCGAACAACGCACCGAATTTCAACGCCGCGTCGATGCCGCCCCCTATCCAGAGGGCAACCTATGGCAGGCCGTGCGCGGTGATACTGTACTGCATGTGGTGGGCACCATGCATCTGGGCGATGATCGGTTCGAGCCACTGATTGACCGGCTCCGCCCCATCGTTACGAGCGCCGATCATGTCTATCTGGAAAGCTCGCGTGAGGATATGACCGCGCTGCAGGATAAAATGACCCGCGACCCCAGCATGCTGTTTGTCGCCAGCGGACCAACACTGATTGACCGTCTGGATGCCACCGATTGGAAAGCCTTATCCGCAAAAATGGAACAACGTGGCATTCCCGGGTTTCTGGCCGCCAAGATGCAACCCTGGTACGCGATGATGATGCTGTCAGTCCCCGCCTGCGCCATTCAGAGCTTCAGCATGGATGACGGCATTGACAGCCAGATCATGGATATTGCGGATGCATCCGGCGTGCCTATGCACTCGCTAGAGGATCCATTGGATACGCTCAAACTCTTGGCCGGGGATGATCCGGAACAGCAGATACAAACGCTGCGCATGACCCTATCGATGACCAAAGACGAAGACGCCAGTTTTGCCACGATGGTCGACTCCTACGCCGCAGAACGTCACCGCGAGATTTGGGAGGCCGGTCGCTACATTGCTGAACTTGAGGGCGACATGACCTCCGACGAACTGGATGCCCAAATGGCCGGGATGGAACAAACCTTGCTGATCGACCGCAATCAGGCCTGGATTGACAAATTAAGTGCTGAACTCCAACCGGGCAACGCCGTCATTGCCGTCGGCGCCGCCCATCTAAGTGGTGAAGATGGCATTTTGAACCTCTTGGCGGGCGAGGGTTACACCCTCACTCGGGTGGAGTAAAACTGGCACCCATATCTTTGATCACGGTTTTGAACTCGGTCAGTGCCTGCTGGCCATTGGGTGTAAGCTGATAAACGCATCTGGAGACGCGCTCAAACCAACCGTAGTAATCATCAGACATCATCCTTCCCGCCTTTTCCACACCTGTGACCTTTGCCGCCTCTTTCGCGGGGCAAGGTCCGCTTCGTGACAGAAAAACGGCGCAACGCAAAGCGTCCTGACGATAGGCAGTTACCAATTTGGCTCTTACACTCCCACCCGTGTTTGGATCACCTTCACGTCTTTCGTATTCACGCAACAGTCTTGCTTTGCGCGATCTGGACTGACGCGGCCTGTAGGGGCCCGGATCAACATGGGCCTCAACAAACCCATCGCGCAGTCTGATCGTGATCAATCCCAGACCTAATCTGCGACACATATCGACATTGCCCTTGAGCGAGCTTTGAAAGGCACGGCCCGACCCTCTGGGAACTGCGATATACACCCAGTCACTGATCGATTGCCGCGCAATCGCCTGACGATACAGCGACAGGCTAAACCCCATCTTCAGCTCAACCAACACCGGGTCATAGATTTCAGACTTGGTGGCCACAACGTCAACGTTTGAAACTTCTGACTTAACCTCATAGCCCTGCTGCTCCAGAAAGGTTTTTAGCGGCGCGTAAAGAGAAGTTTCCGATGGTTTTGACATAAATTCGCCTGCATGTTTGCAATGCGACGGTATCGCCCAAATCCCTAGGGTGACAACCCCTGCCCGACACCCTATAAGTCGCGCGAATTTGCATCTGAACGGACGTTATCCATGACCACTCTGGTTTTTGGCCACAAGGCCCCCGACACCGATTCCACTGGTTCCCCGATCATCTGGTCCTGGTACCTGAACGAGATCAAAGGCGAAGTGGCCGAACCAAAGCTTTTGGGCGAACCTAACACAGAGGCTGCCTTTGTTCTAGAACGTTGGAACCTCGACAAACCCGAAATCATCGCTGACGTCTCCGCCGGCGATACCTGCGTGATCGTGGACACCAACAACATTGCCGAACTGCCCGCCTCCATCAACGAGGCAAACGTGACAGAGGTCATCGACCACCACATGCTGCAGGGCGGCCTGAAAACCAAAGGTCCGATCAACATCACCATCCGCCCGCTGGCCTGCACCGCCACAATCATGGTCGATCTGATGGGCGCCGATGCCGCAAAGATGCCAGAGGCGATCAAGGGCGCAGCGCTGTCCTGCATCCTGTCCGACACGCTTGAATTCCGCTCGCCCACCACGACTGATCATGACCGCGCGGTTGCCGAAAAACTGGCCGCTGAGCTGGGCATCGACATTCCTGAATACGCCGCGGAAATGTTTGCTGCGAAATCCGATGTGTCGCGTTTCTCTGACGCTGAGCTATTGCGCATGGACAGCAAGGAATACGAGGTCGGTGGCACCAAGTTCCGTGTCAGCGTGCTGGAAACCACCTCACCCGCCACGGTTCTGGACCGCAAGGCCAGCCTGATGGCCAGCATGGAAACCGTCGCCGCCGAAGACAGCGTTGATCAAGTCTTGCTGTTCGTGGTCGACATCCTGAACGAGGAATCCACCCTGCTGGTTCCCAACGATCTGGTGAAAAACGTGGCCGAAAAATCCTTTGCCACGGTGTGTTCCGAAGACACCATCGTCCTACCCGGCGTGGTCAGCCGCAAAAAACAGATCATTCCAAATCTTGCAGTTTGATCAGCTCAGGTCCAAGAACACGCAAAAGGCACCCTCGGGTGCCTTTTTTGTATTTCGGCAGAACTGCTCCCGCTCCTGCAATATGGATTATACCGCAGGTCGCATGAATTCTGTGCCATAGTGCGGGATCGGCGAACATGTGGAAACTGGGGGACATAATGAGCGACATTACCGTAATTGGCTTGGGGGCCATGGGCACGGCTTTGGCAACTGCGCTGTTGAAATCGGGGCGCCAAGTGACGGTGTGGAACCGATCCCCCGACAAAATGCAGCCGCTGGTCGACCAAGGGGCAGCGGCAGAACCTGATTTAGCCAAGTCCATTGCAGCCAGTCCGCGCAGCGTCATTTGCCTTTTGAACTATGCCACCACCAATGCCCTGTTTGATACATCGGGCGTGCCCAGCGCGGTGAATGGGCGCAACATCATACAGTTGGGAACCTCTTCACCGCAGGAGGCTGAAGATGCGCAATCTCAATTCAACGCATGGGGCGCGGGGTATGTCGATGGCACGATCATGTGCTGGCCCGGAAATATCGGAACGCCCACCGGCCGGATCGCGGTCGCCGGGGCGGAGGGTGTGTTTGCAGATTGCGAAACGGACCTCAACATTCTTGCAGGCGACCTGCGCTATATGCGCGCCAATATCCGCGCTGCAGCAACACTGGAGCTTGCGTTTCTGTCCCGCCTTCTGGGCATCATCTTTGGCTCTATTCACGGCGCGCTGGCTTGTGAGGCCGAAGGTGTGCCGGTGTCAGAGTTCACCGCAATCCTTCCCCACGGTGATCGTGCGATCCCGCTGACCGAAACCATTCACGCCGGAACATTCGATCAGATTTCCAGTGCCGGGGCCTCCGTCGATGTCGCGGCAGAGGCGGTCGCAGGTCTTTATGATCATGCGATCTCTGTCGGTATAAATAGCGAACTTCCAGCCTTGATGCGCGAATGGGTCAAACGCGCGCAGTCTGCCGGATACGGGAAACAGGAAACCGCAGCCGTGATCAAAACGCTTCGTCAAAACGGGTAAAACTATTCAGATTCCCAAAATGACCCCTGGGTTCATGATCCCCTTAGGATCCAACGCCGCCTTCACCGCCCGCATTGCCCCTAATAGTACCGGATCAGCATAGCGTTCGACATCGGGTACTTTCATCCGCCCAACCCCATGTTCCGCGGCAACTGATCCGCCCAGTTCGTACACCAGATCATGCACCGTGGTTTTGATCGCCTCCCGCAAATGGTCATACGCGTCGCGTTTGCGACCCAGCGCCGGGAAGGCATTGTAATGCAGATTGCCGTCACCCACATGGCCAAAACAATTGATCCGCATATCCCCGATCTTGGCCATCAACGGTCGCGCCCGGGCGATAAACTCCGGGATCACCGCCAGAGGCACCGAAATATCATGGGACGATATAGACCCGATACGCCGGTTGGCCTCGGGCAACGCCTCTCGCAAGGCCCAGAAATGATCGCGCTGCATGCCCGATTGCGCCAACCAGCCGTCGAGGATCATCCCCTTGTCGGTCCCCTCGTCAAACAGATCTTCCAACGCCGTTTCCAAGGGCAGGATGGCAGGTGCGCCAATGTCCAGCAGGACCGACCATTCCGGGGGCGTTTCAAAGGGCAGATGCAGATCAGGGATGGTTTCAGTGATAAAGTCAAACCCCTGCCGGTGGATCAGCTCAAACGCTGAAATCACCTCCCCCAATCGTGCCTGCGCCAGGTCCAGCAATTCCAGCGCCTCTTGTGGGCCAGGAACCGCGATCAGGGCGGTCGCCTGCTGATCCGGTCGCGGCGACAGGCGCAGGCTGGCCGCCGTGATCACCCCCAAGGTTCCCTCTGCCCCGATCAGCATATCGCGCAGGTCATAGCCCAAATTATCTTTTCTGAGCGGCGTAAGCCCATGCCAGATCTCGCCAGACGGCAACACAGCCTCTACCCCCAAACTCATGGCCCGCGCATTGCCGTAGCGCAAAGTATTCACACCACCCGCATTTGTCGCCAAGACGCCGCCGATTTGCGCAGTCCCTTGCGAGGCGATGGTCAGTGGAAACAGCCGCCCCACCCCTTCGGCAGCCTCCTGCACAGATTGCAAACTCGTTCCAGCCTCAACCACCATCGAATTGTCTAACGTGTCGATCATGCGGATATTTGACATCCGTTCCAGCGATAGGATCAGGGGCACAGGCCCCTCGGGCATAACCTGCCCGCCCACCAATCCGGTTCCGCCGCCATAGGGCACGACCCCCACGCGTGCGTCACTGCAAAGTCGGATGATCGCCGCGACCTCCTCGACCGTCCGAGGCAACGCCAGAACGCCGCCCTGCCCGTGATACCTGCGACGTGGTTCAGACAAATATGCCTCTGTCACCGGGCGCAAAACGTCCTGCCCCACTGCTTGCGCGATTTGCGCGGCAAAGGTTTCGTCAGCAGGGGTCAGGTGTGATTGGGTCATATACAAGGTGAACCATGGCGGCGCAGTCAGCGCAAGTCAGTCCTCAGCATCCAGCACCATAACGGTCGGACGCTGCGGAATCACCAGTATAGTCCGTCACAACACTGATCCAGTCGGTCCAGGATAGCACAATTCGCCCTAGCCCGCCTCGGTACGACCGCGCCGATCCAGACGCAAATTGGCGTACAGCACATGGGTACGCCAGCGGCCATTGATCTGCAGATAGCTCTGCGCGACGCCTTCGTACTTAAACCCGGTCTTTTCCAGAACCCCGCGCGAGGCCGCGTTCGTTGGCAGACAAGCGGCCTCAATCCGGCTTAGATCAAGGGAGGTGAACGCATAATGCACAGCGGCCTCAATAGCCTCCCGCATATAGCCCTGTCGGGCATGAACGGACCCGACCCAATAGCCCAACGTCGCGGCTTGCGCAGGCCCCCGGCGGATCGTGTCCAGCGTCAGTGCCCCCAGCAACCGGTCATCCTCACGCCGGATCATGAAAAGTGGCACGGCAGAGCCATTGCTGATCGACCGCTGCGCCCAATAGACCCGGTTGGTAAAGGATTTGCGTGTCAAGTGGTCAGCAGCCCAGCTGGGCTCCCATGGCGACAGAAATTCAACGCTTTCCTGCCGTAGCATAGCCCAATTGCGATAGTCGCTGTGACGCGGCGGGCGCAGCGTCATGCGCTCGGTCTCTATCCTGACCTTACGCCCCCGTCCCAACATCAGGCGACCAGCCGGTCCTGCAACTGCCCCAGTTCAGGCGCACCAACCACCGGACCGTAGAGCGCCATCGTCGGCGTCGTCCCGGTAATCATCTTGGCCGCGAACTCACGCACATCAGAAATGGTGACGGCATCGACTTTCTCGACCACCTCGGCCACGTTTGGCACCCGGTCCCAGATCGCCACCATCCGCGCCAGACGTTCGGCACGGTTCGATGGGCTTTCCAGCCCCATCAACAGGCCTGCCTTCATCTGTGCGCGTGCCCGGGCGATTTCAGCCTCGTCCATATCATCGGCACTGCGGGCAAGCTCATCCATGGTGATCATCGACAATTCACCCAGCTGTTCGGAATTGGTCCCGGCATAAATCGTAGTCAGCCCGGTATCAGCATAGGCCCCAACCTGGGCGAAAATCGTGTAACACAACCCGCGCTTTTCCCGCACCTCCTGGAACAGCCGAGAGGACATGTTGCCACCCAGCGCCGCGGCATAAATCTGTGCCGCATAGATAGATGGGTCGCGATAGCCCGGCGTTTCAAAGGCTAGTGCGAAGTGTGCTTGTTCCAACTCTTTCTCTACCCGGCTCTCGCCCCCTTGATAGCGGGCTTCGCGATGCACCAGACGTGGCCGCGCTGTCAGATGACCAAAAAGCGCCTCTGCCTGCTGAACCAATGCTGCGTGATCCACAGCCCCCGCTGCCGCCAGGATCATTTGATCCGGCCCATAATGTTCGGTCACAAAAGACGACAGATCATCGCGGGCAAAACTTGAAACCCGCTCTGCCGGGCCCAAAATCGTGCGCCCGATAGGCTGATCCGGGTAGGCACGTTCCTGCAACCAGTCAAAAATCACATCATCGGGCGTGTCCAATGCCTGTCCGATTTCTTGCAAGATCACTCCACGCTCGATCTCGATCTCAGCCGGATCAAACACAGGGTTCAGCAGAATGTCGGATATAACATCCACCGCCAACGGCACATCGGCCCGCAATACACGGGCATAATAGGCCGTGGTTTCACGGCTGGTATAGGCGTTGATATAGCCGCCAACATCCTCAATCGCCTCAGCAATTTGCAGAGCCGAGCGGGTGGTTGTGCCCTTAAATGCCATATGTTCCAGAAAATGCGCGATGCCGTTCTGCTCAAACCGCTCATGGCGGCCCCCGGCATTCACCCAGATCCCGACAGAGGCCGATTGCAGCCCCGGCATATGTTCCGTCACAACGCGAAAACCGTTGGACAATGTATGAAGTTCGACGCTCACCTGGCCAAACGCTCCTTGATCAAAGATTTCAGCGCGTCCAGATCATTGGCGACCTGGGTCACACGCTCATCGCGCTCATATAGATCAGCCATGCGCGGGGGCAAGGGGGCATCCTGACCGCAGGCCTCTTTCACCGCTGCCGGGAACTTCGCCGGATGGGCGGTGGCCAGCGTGATCATCGGGGTTACGCCAATAAGTTGGTCGGCCACCCGTGCACCAATTGCGGAATGCGGGCACAACACTTCGGCGCTGCGCTCATGGAAATCGCGGATCGCGCCTTTGGTTTCCTCTTCCGATACACGACCGGAATCGAACTGCTCGCGCAGCGCCTCCATCGCGCCTTGGGAAATCTTGAACCCACCACCGGATTTCAGCTCATCCATCAACTGCCTGACCGCCGCACCATCGCGCCCATAAGCATAAAATAGCGCGCGTTCAAAATTGGAACTCACCTGAATATCCATCGACGGGCTGATCGACGGTTCAACGCCCGTTGTACGATATTCGCCCCCATCCAGTGCCCGGTGCAGAATGTCATTCTGGTTGGTGGCCACGATCAGGCGATCAATCGGCAGGCCCATCTGCTTGGCAATGAAGCCCGCAAAGATATCGCCGAAATTGCCTGTGGGCACGGAAAAGCTGACCCGCCGATGCGGCGCACCAAGGCTGACAGCAGAGCTGAAATAATACACCACCTGCGCCAGAACCCGGGCCCAGTTGATCGAGTTCACACCCGCAAGGCGCACGCCATCACGGAACTCGAAGTCATTGAACATGTCTTTCAGCTGTGCCTGACAATCGTCAAAATCACCATGCACCGCCAACGCGTGTACATTGGCCTCCGCCGGAGTTGTCATCTGGCGGCGCTGCACCTCAGACACCCTGCCATGCGGGAACAGGATAAACACATCCACCGCGTCCAGCCCCCGGAACGCCTCGATCGCCGCCGACCCTGTATCGCCCGAGGTCGCGCCAACAATGGTCACCCGCTCGCCTCTGCGTTTCAACGCCACCTCAAAGAGTTGCCCAATCAGCTGCATGGCAAAATCTTTGAACGCCAATGTCGGGCCGTGGAACAGCTCCAGCAGGAAATGGTTGGGGCCCAGCTGTTTCAGCGGCGCACGGGCCTCATGCCCGAACCCGTCATAGGCGCGGGCAATGATCGCCTTAAACTCCTCATCCGTGAACGTATCACCCACAAAGGGGCGCATCACGCGAAACGCGATCTCTTCGTAAGACAACCCGGCCAGCGCGGCGATTTCATCCGCCGACATCGTCGGGATAGTTTCGGGCACATAAAGCCCCCCATCCCGGGCCAGACCCGTCAGCATCGCCTCTTCAAAACTCAGCTCGGGCGCGCGGCCACGGGTCGAGACATATTTCATTTTTGCAGTCCTTTGCGGTCTTTCTGCCTGATACGCCAGACGAACACCCCTGTCATCCCCAACCAGACCACAGCCAGCGAAAACCAGGTGAACGCATAACCCAAGTGATCATTGGGAATGGCGGATGTATCTACGGGCAAGGGCGTCACGGATTTGTCCATGAACGACAATTGGCGCGCCACCACCAAAACAGGTTGGGTTCGCAGCACTTCGGCCATCTGATCCAGATCGCGGGCGAACCACAGATTGCCCGCCACGTCATTGTCGGGGGTGGAGGAGTTTCGGTCATCAGGCCAGTGCAGATTGCCAACAATTTGCACCGGCCCTTCGGGCAGCACAGGCAACGGTTGGTCCACCTTGATGAACCCCAGATCCAGCAGGATCGACCGCTGCCCTACCCGCAACGGAGCGATCAGGCGATAGCCCGCTCCAATTTGTTTGCGGCTGACCAGCACGCGGAGCACATCCTGCCCAAGCAGCCCGTCAAACTCGACGGGTTGATAACGGTGGACCATCGGATCAGGTTCGGCTGGTAGTGCAATGGGGGCATCCGAAATTCGCGCCTCAATCTCTGCCAGCACGTCCTCCTTCCAATCCAGTCTCTGTACCTGCCACGTACCCAACCTGATCAGGATGGCAGCGCCGATCAGGCCAAAGATCAGAGGGACAATAACGCGGCTCACTGGCGACAGCTCCGTTTCAAAAGGAAAAGCGCGCGAAAGAGCCGCGCGCTTCGGGATTTTCTGTAGGGTGGGGTTTCACCCCACCTTCCTTATCCGCCCCAAACGTAAACAGCGGCGAACAGGAACAGCCAGACAACGTCAACAAAGTGCCAGTACCAAGCGGCAGCCTCAAATCCCACATGCTGTTGCGGGGTGAAGTGGCCGCGCTGTGCACGCATCAGGCAGACAAACAGGAAGACCGTGCCGATAATCACGTGGGCCCCATGGAAGCCTGTGGCCATAAAGAAGGACGCGCCATAGATATTACCGGCAAAACCAAAGGCCGCATGGCTGTATTCATAGGCCTGGAAGCCGGTAAAGATCGCCCCCAGAACAATCGCGATGATCAGGCCGTTGATCATGTCTTTGCGGTTGTTTTCATGGGCCATCGCGTGGTGGGCCCAGGTGCAGGCGGCACCAGAACACAGCAGGATCAGCGTGTTGATCAGGGGCAGGTGCCACGGATCAAATGTTTCAATCCCCACCGGAGGCCAAACAGCATCCACTGCCGGGCTGTCAGGCCCCATCGGGTACATGGCGTGTTTGAAGAAGGTCCAGAACCAGGCCGAGAAGAACATGATCTCAGACATGATGAACAATAGGAACCCATAGCGCAGGCCGATCTGCACCACAGGCGTGTGATCACCCGTGTTGCCCTCGACCACCATGTCGGACCACCACACAAACATCACATAAAGGACCAGCGCCAAGCCGATCAGGAAAATCCACGGAATGCCGTTTGACATCCATTGCACCGCGCCAAACAACATGACGAAGGCACCAACTGCCCCCAGAAACGGATTCAGAGATGGTGGCAGGATGTGATAGTCGTGGTTCTTTTCGTGTGCCATGCGTATTCCCTCGTTTTGAGGCTAGTTAACATCACTCGAAGTCGCGGTCGAGAGGCTCGCCGTATCTTCGGGCATTTCGGTTTCATAAAAAGTGTAAGACAGCGTGATATGCTGCAGATATTTCGCCTCGCGGTCGTCGACGATCTCCGGATCGACAAAGAATGTCAGCGGCATCTGTACCCGTTCCCCGGGCTGTAAGACCTGCTCGGTAAAGCAGAAACAGTCGATCTTGGTGAAAAATCCACCTGCCGCATAGGGCGTTACGTTATAGCTTGCGGTTCCGGCAACCGGTCGATCAGTTGGGTTATAGGCCTCATAAAAGACCAAACCCGTTTCACCAATGCGAATTTCCATCTCGCGCACGACGGGTTTGAACTCCCACGGCATTCCGCGTTCCAGCGTGCCGTCAAACCGTACGGTGATCGTCTGATCCAAAACCTCATCTGATCCGGTGTCGGCTGTCGCGGTGGTGCCGCCAAACCCGGTGACGCTGCAAAACCAATCGTACAAAGGTACCGACGCCCACGCCAGGCCACCCATAAAAACCACAACGCCCAACAGGCTTAGCACGGTCTTACGGTTGCTCTTGGGGGTCGAATCAGGAACGCTCATTGCCCACCCTCCTGCACCTGACCGGTGCTGGCGTTGTAGGCATCATGAACGTCGATGACTTTCACCTTCACCACAGTCAAGCCAAAAACGATCGCCACAAATCCGATCAGCGCCAATCCAACACCGGCATTGCGGCTGAAACGGCGCTTGTGCAGTTCATGTTCCTTTGCAATCGCCATGCCTTACCAGCCCCCCAGCCCATAAGGGCGCAGCGCGGCTTCTGCCAACAAGGCACCGAAATGCAGGAACAGGTAAAAGAGTGATGATTTGAAAAACCCACGTTCCGCTTTATAAGCATCCGCCTCGGCCGCCGCATCATCGCGACGCACAATCTCGACCGCGCCCTTGATGAACCACAGGTTCAGAACCACAGCGGTTGCCAGATAAATCGGCCCCCCGATAGAGGTCAACCCGGCCCCAATGGTCACAGGTACCAATAACAACGTATAGGCCAGAATGTGACGGCGGGTCGACTTGCGCCCGTGGGTCACGGTCAGCATCGGCACACCCGCCTCTTTGTAGTCCGACTTCACAAACAGGGCCAAAGCCCAGAAATGCGGCGGCGTCCACATAAAGGTAATCATGAACATCAGAACAGATTCGACCGATATACCACCGGTGGCCACAGCCCAGCCGATCATCGGCGGGAAAGCACCAGCCGCACCACCGATGACGATGTTTTGCGGGGTCCAGCGTTTCAACCACATCGTGTAGATCACGACATAGAAAAAGATGGTAAAGGCCAGCAATCCTGCGGCCACCCAATTCGCCGCCAGTCCCAGCATCACGACAGCCATGGCCGAGAGGGTGATCCCGATAGCAAAAGCCTCGTCCTTGGTCACTTTGCCTGCCGGGATCGGACGTCCCTTGGTGCGTTTCATCACCGCATCGATATCAGCATCCCACCACATGTTCAGCGCACCCGAGGCGCCACCGCCAATGGCAATAAACAGGATCGCAGCAAATCCGATCATCGGATGCACGGGCACCGGGGCCACCAACAGACCGACCAGCGCGGTAAACACAACCAGCGACATCACCCGCGGTTTCAGCAGGGCAAAGTAATCCCCAAAACTGGCTTCACCGCCATGGGCGGTGGCCTTGATCGGGGTATCTATGCTGGTGTCGCTCATGCCTTGTCTTTCAGACGGGGTGAGAGGCCAGCATATGCACTGGCCCGCAACACGACTTAGTTAGACGCAACGGTGATGGATTGCGGGATACCGGCGAACTCTTCCTTCGCGCGGCCCAGCCAGGCGTCATATTGCGCCTGCGTCACGACCTTGACGGTGATCGGCATATAGGCGTGGTCCTTGCCGCACAGTTCCGAACATTGGCCGAAATAGATGCCCTCGGCCCCTTCATCGACCTCAAACCACAGCTCTGCCAGACGTCCGGGAACGCCGTCCTGCTTTACACCAAAGGCGGGGATGGCCCAGGCGTGGATCACGTCAGCCGCAGTCACTTGTACAACGATGGTCTTACCTGATGGCACGACAACGGCGGTGTCGGTGGCCAGCAGATATTCGTCCTGGCTATAGCCAGCCGCTGCCAGACCTTCACGACCCAGCATGAAGCTGTCAAAGCCGAACTCTTCGTCGACATATTCATAGGACCAGTACCACTGGTTGCCGATCGCCTTGATGGTGATGTCACCTTCCGGGATTTCCTGCTGCTTGAACAGAACCGGCAGCGAGAACGCGCCGATGAAAACCAGAATGACAATCGGCCCAATGGTCCAGGCCACTTCCAGTGGTGAGTTATGGGTAAACGTCGCGGGTGTTTTGTTGACGCGCTGATTGTAGCGCATGATGATGTACGCCATCAGCCCTGTCACAAACACAACAATCGCTGTGATGATCACCAGGATTAGGCCATCCAGGCCCTGAATGTCGCGGGCCAGTTCGGTAACTGCGGGCTGAAACCCAATTCCACCCTCGACAGGCTTACCAATAATCTCCAACCCTTCGATCCCGTCCTGCGCAAAGGCGGCAGCCGCAGAGAGAGTTGCAAGAGTAGCGGCCGATAGGCCCGAAAGTTTGCTCAGAAGCTTCATATCCGTTTCCTGTTCGATCCGGCGTCTGTGGCGCCCGGTGGCTTTTCCGATGGCTGATCCGGGAATTGCCGGAATCCCATTGTGTCCGGCTCGGTTAAAACCATATTACAACAGACGGAACAAGCAAATCATGCGCGGCAAAGGGCCGCTTTTTGGAAATTTGTCACTTTCAGACGCGGAGAGACCATGTCAGACACCCCATTTCGCCCCTTCGAGACTGCTTTTGACAAAGATCAGGCGCTGGGCCATCTGGCCGCGGCGACAGATGGGGCCGATGATGGGGAGCTGTTTCTGGAGCGCCGCCGGTCTGAGGCGCTGGTTTTTGATGATGGCCGGGTGAAAACCGCCAGCTATGACGCATCTGAGGGATTCGGCCTGCGCGCCGTGCGCGGCGAAACCGCTGGTTACGCACATTCCACCGAAATGTCCGAGGCTGCATTGAAACGCGCCGTTGAAACCGCGCGGCTGGCCGTGGGCGATGGCGGCGGCACCTTGGCCGACGCCCCCACCGGCACCAATACCCGGCTTTACCGCGATCTCGACCCGATATCCGAGATCAGCTTTGCCACCAAATTGGACACTCTGCGTGAAATCGATGACTTTCTGCGCGCCCTCGATCCGCGCGTTGTGCAGGTCAGCGCAACAGCCGCGGCGTCCTTGCAAGAGGTCGAGATCCTGCGCCCAGAAGGCACGCATTTGCGCGATGTCCGCCCCATGACCCGGCTGAATATCGGCGTCATCGTCGAGCAGGACGGCCGCCGCGAATCTGGTTCGGCAGGCGGCGGCGGGCGCATCAGTCTGGAAGGGCTGATCGACCGCGCCCATTGGGAAGGCGTCGCGCGCGAGGCACTGCGCGTGGCGGTGGTCAACCTTGACGCTGTTCCTGCGCCTGCGGGCGTCATGGATGTGGTGCTGGGCCCCGGTTGGCCTGGTATTTTGTTGCATGAGGCCATCGGTCATGGGCTTGAGGGCGATTTTAACCGCAAGGGCAGCTCTGCCTTTGCAGGTCTCATGGGCCAACAGATTGCCGCCCCCGGCGTCACTGTTCTGGATGACGGCACCATTCCCGATCGGCGCGGATCAATCACCTTTGATGATGAGGGCACGCCGTCCGGCAAAAACACCCTGATCGAGGACGGCATTTTGGTGGGCTACATGCAAGACCGTCAAAACGCCCGTCTGATGGGCGTCAATGCCACTGGCAATGGGCGGCGCGAATCCTATGCCCACGCGCCCATGCCCCGGATGACCAATACCTATATGCTGGGCGGTGATACCGACCCCGCCGATGTGGTCGCGGGGCTGAAGGATGGCATCTATGCTGTCGGTTTTGGTGGCGGTCAGGTGGATATCACCAACGGCAAGTTTGTGTTTAGCTGCACCGAGGCCTACCGGGTTGAAAACGGCCAGATCGGCGCCCCGGTCAAGGGCGCCACGCTAATCGGCGACGGCGCCACCGCCCTGAAACAAATCCGCGCCATCGGCAACGATATGGCACTGGACCCCGGCATGGGCAATTGCGGCAAACAAGGCCAATGGGTCCCCGTGGGCGTCGGCCAGCCGACATTGATGATTGGCGGGCTGACCGTGGGTGGGGCTGCTGCGTGAAATTACCGGATTTTGCTTGGAGCATCCCGGAAGATCGGATTCAGCATGTTTCGATTATCGATATGCTGATCGCACTAATCTCCACCTTTATTGCGTTGCCCACAATTGGGTTTACACTTGCAACCATTTTTAAATTTCTGGTCGGAGAAGATTCAGTTCTCGTAACGATATTTTCGGGAGTAATGTTTACCGGGTTCTATGCATGGATGTTTGCAATTCCCGCATTTCTGATTGCGATCATAGCAAAACGTCATGGTCTGGTAGGTTACCTGTCCGCTTCAGTTACCGGCTTCTTGCTTGGTGGTATCCCCATTCCCATGATGATAGCGATGGATGGTTTTAGGCATTTGGATATTCAAGACCTTATATCAATTCTATTTACTCTTTTTACGCTCGGTTCGATTGGCTTGGTATATGCTTTTTTCTCTTAGCTTGTGCTGAGGTACTTGTGTCCAGACGCTTTTACAAAATCGTCCCAACAATCTTAACCCTTCCTTAACCATACGCACGCCACTCTGACCGAACCACACCATAGGGCAGTCATGGCGGACGATCTTTTTTCTCACACGATCACACCCCCACCACCTCTCACCGATGCTGACCGACTGACCCACCTGCGCCTGATCCGGTCCCGCCGGGTCGGCGCAACGACCTTTCACCGGCTGGTGCAGGAACACGGATCAACGGCAGAGGCGTTGGCGGCCCTGCCGGACATCGCCCGCGCCGCCGGCGTAAAAACCTACGCCCCCTGCTCCACCGAGGCCGCGGAACATGAAATGGCTGCGGGCCACAAGGCCGGCGCGCACCTGATCTGCGATGGAGATCCAGATTATCCTGCCCCCCTCTATGATCTGCCCGATGCCCCACCCGTTCTCTGGCTGCGTGGACGGGCCGAACTGCTCTCTCGCCCGATGATCGCCATGGTCGGGGCGCGCAATGCGTCATCTCTCGGCACCCGGATGGCGCGCAAACTGGCGGGCGAACTGGGGGAGGCCGGATTTGTCATCACCTCGGGCCTTGCCCGCGGGATCGACGCCGCCGCCCATCTGGCCGCCCTGCCCAGTGGCACGGTTGCGGTTCTCGCTGGCGGGGTTGATGTGGTCTACCCATTGGAAAACCTGTCGCTGATGGATCAGATCGCGGCGGAGGGCGTGATCCTGTCGGAACAGCCCATCGGGATGCAGCCCCTCGCCCGCCATTTCCCGATGCGCAACCGGATCATTTCGGGCCTTGCGCAGGCCGTGGTGGTGGTAGAGGCCGCATTGAAATCCGGCAGCCTGATCACCGCGCGCAATGCGCTGGATCAGGGACGGGAGGTTCTGGCCGTCCCCGGCCACCCCATCGATGCCCGTGCCTCTGGTTGCAACGCCTTGATCCGGGATGGGGCGATTTTAGTCAGAGACGCCACTGACGTGGTTGATGCCCTGAAACCGCTCTCCACGCCGTCCACCGTCAAATCACCGCCCGCCATGACTACACCCGCAACTGGGTCGCATCCGCCATCGACACCTCCCGGCTTTGATCTTCAATCCCGCATCCTGTCCTTGCTCGGCCCTAGCCCTGTTGCCATCGACCAATTGATCCGCGATTGCGCTCAGCCCTCGGATCGGGTGATGCCCGCCCTCACCATGCTGGAGCTTGATGGCCAGATCGAACGCCGGGCCGGGGGGCTAATTTCTCGCACCGCGCAATAGGTCAGTAAATTTGACCATGTGGATAACCGCACCGACGCAATGCCGCGCCAATACCGACGCAATACCGACGTTGATTTTTGGCAATCTGAAACACGCCATTGACAATCCCCTCTCTCCCCCCACATTTTGCGCGGCCATAAGGCCGAGCAGAGTCGAAAGGAAATTTATGCCCGTCGTTGTCGTCGAATCCCCGGCCAAAGCCAAAACAATCAATAAGTATCTTGGGGAAGATTACACCGTCCTGGCCTCTTACGGCCACGTCCGTGATCTGCCCGCCAAGGACGGGTCGGTGGATACCGATAACGACTTTGAAATGATTTGGGAAATTGGCTACGATTCCCGCAAGCATGTAAAGGCAATCGCCGATGCATTAAAGGGCGATGACACGCTGATCCTCGCCACCGACCCCGACCGCGAGGGGGAGGCGATCAGCTGGCACCTGCAAGAGGCCCTGACCAAACGCAAGGCGATTAAGAAGTCGACGGATGTAAAGCGTGTCGTCTTTAACGCGATCACCAAATCCGCGGTTACAGAGGCGATGAAAAACCCCCGCGACGTCGACGCCCCCCTGGTCGAAGCCTACCTCGCCCGCCGCGCCTTGGACTATCTTGTCGGCTTCAATCTGTCCCCGGTTTTGTGGCGCAAACTGCCAGGTGCGAAATCCGCCGGCCGCGTGCAATCCGTCTGTCTGCGCCTGATCGTCGAACGCGAGATGGAGATCGAGGCCTTCAATGCCCGCGAATATTGGTCGGTCAAGGCGATCCTGACCACGCCACGCGGACAGGAGTATGAGGCAAAGTTAACTGTTCTGGGCGGCAAGAAGCTCGATAAATACGATCTGGAAAACAGCACGGCTGCGGAACTGGCTGTGCAGGCTGTGCAGTCTCGTGATCTGACCGTCAGCTCGGTCGAGGCCAAACCCGCATCACGAAAACCCGCCGCCCCGTTCATGACATCGACACTGCAGCAAGAGGCCAGCCGCAAATTTGGTTTTGGCGCACGCCAAACTATGTCGACCGCCCAACGCCTGTATGAGGCCGGCTACATTACCTATATGCGGACGGATGGCATTGATATGGCACCAGAGGCCGTGATGGCCACACGGGAAGAGATCAAATCGCGCTATGGCGATGCTTATGTTCCCTCCTCTCCGCGCATGTATAAAAACAAAGCCAAGAACGCCCAAGAAGCCCACGAGTGTATCCGCCCTACAGATATGTCGCGCGATCCCGGCAAGCTGGCCAAGCTCGAGGCCGATCAGCACAAGCTGTACGATCTGATCTGGAAACGCACCATTGCCAGCCAGATGGAAGCGGCCCGCATGGAACGCACCACCGTCGATATCAGCAGCGCCGATGGACAGGTTGAACTGCGCGCCACAGGTCAAGTTGTGTTGTTTGATGGCTTTATCCGTGTGTATGAGGAGGGTCGCGATGATAGCGCCGTCGATGACGACGACAAGCGCCTGCCACAGATTGCAGCAGGCGACGCTGCCGCCAAACAAAGCGTGACCCCCGATCAGCATTTCACTCAGCCGCCGCCCCGCTATACCGAGGCAACGCTTGTTAAGAAGATGGAAGAGTTGGGGATCGGACGCCCGTCGACCTATGCCTCTGTCGTAACTACGATCCAGGATCGCGGCTATGTCCGCAAAGACAAAAATCGGCTGTTCCCCGAAGACAAGGGGCGGCTGGTCACGGTCTTTTTGACCAACTATTTCCGCAAATATGTCGGCTATGAATTCACCGCCAATCTGGAACAGGAGCTTGATGAAGTTTCCGCCGGTGACGAAAACTACAAGGATGTCCTCGGTCGGTTCTGGCGGGATTTCTCTGCGGCGATCTCAGAAACATCCGAACTGCGCATCACCGAAGTTCTGGACAAGATCAACGAAGTGCTGGAACCGCACCTCTTCCCCATGAACGAGGAAGGCACCGATCCGCGGCTCTGTCCAAATTGCGGATTGGGGCGACTTTCAATGCGCACAGCCCGGTCCGGTGGCGCCTTCATTGGTTGTTCAAACTATCCTGAATGTCGCTATACCCGGCCCTTTGGCCCCCCAGGTGCAGAAGGCGACGACATTGGTCCGGACGGCAAAATCCTAGGCTATGACGACGAAGATGCGATATCGTTGCGCAAGGGGCGCTTTGGCCCCTATGTGCAGCGTGGCGACGCCACCGAAGAAGTGCCTAAGCCCCCACGCGCCAGCCTCCCAAAAGGCTGGTCGCCCGAAGATATCGATCTGGAAAAGGCGCTGATGCTTTTGAACCTGCCGCGTGAGGTTGGACCACATCCAGACGATGGCGAAATGATCGAGGCAGGAATCGGGCGCTATGGCCCCTTTGTCAAACACGGCCGGCTTTATGCCAATTTAAAAGAAGTCGACGACGTCTTTACCATCGGCATGAACCGTGCGGTCGAAGAATTGGCCAAGAAAGCCGCCTCTCGCGGTGGCACGCGCGCTACGGCAAAGCCGCTGAAGGAACTAGGCGAACATCCCGAAAGCGGTGGTGCTGTCAATGTCATGGATGGACGCTACGGCCCCTATGTCAAATGGGAAAAAATCAACGCGACCTTGCCCAAGGATGTTGAGCCTGCCGATTTGACCATGGATATGGCGTTGCAATTGATTGCGGAGAAGGCCGCCAAAAAGGGAACAAAACGCAAAGCCCCCGCGAAAAAGGCAAAGGCCAAAGCAAAGTAGTACGGATTGCGGCGCGGAGTTTACTCAGTCGCCGCGACTTCTAATCCGGCAAAAACACAACCATCGGAAATGAACATTGGCGGCGATAAGCACAGAGCACTTGCCACTTTCCACGCCTCAAGCACTTTGGGAACATAAAGCCGGGTCTCATCAAATGGGGGCACACCATTTCTGCTGAGAACCGCATTCTCCCCAGCATTGTAACCTGCCAGAACCAACAACGGATCGCCGTTGAACGTGTTTACCAGGAAATCCAGATAGGCGACCCCACCTTTAATGTTCTGAGTTGGATCAGTGCGTTCTTTCACCCCGAACCGTTCGGCAGTGGCGGGCATAAGCTGCATCAACCCCACCGCCCCGGCATGGCTTTCGACCGCAGGGCGCCCACCTGATTCAACAGAGATAACCGCAAGAACCAGTGCCGGCGACACATCTGTGCCAACCGTTGCTAGTAAGATATCGCGTCCATGCTTGATGGCGAGCGTTTGCAGGTGCTGCAAACGAGGCGATGGCAGGCTTTCGGCTTCGGGAAGGTTATCCAGCAAAAACAAGGCATCCTGTAATCGCCCTGGATTTGCCTCCGCCAGAGCCGGCGAAATTCGTTCCCAAAACCACTCTGCAGCCCCGTCAGTGGGTGGCGTTGGCGCCTCAGATGGTCGTCGCCTGGGTTCAGGTTTCGGCCGAATAGCCAACAACCTTGCCTGCTCCTCAGGATCAATCTGAATCCCAATACGCGGCGCTGTGCTGTTAGGCTCTGGAATTTTCACGCGGCGAAATGTGAAGTCATAGGATTCTTCCGACACCTCTTCGCCGTCGACGGTGGACTCTTGTGCAGATACACCAGATACCGCCAACATCAGGATCGTCATACCGAATAAAAGCCGCTGCCTCATGTGGTCTCTTCATCCATCTGGTTTATCGCTCGGTTGTTGCAAAATTGGTTCTGAAATACCAGCTTTGGGTGGTTGTTCTTGGTTTGATCATGCAAAAATCCGCTAAAAATGGCACAGCGAACATCAAATGTTAATATTTTATTCGTTATTTTTCAGTTAGTTAGTTAGTTTTCTCTGGAAAAAGTTAAGGTTTCCAAAAATGAACCATCCCCGCCCAACTGTTGCCCCAATCGGACGGCTATATCGTTGTCATGCCACGGCAGGAGCAGTTGTTTGAACGCTGCTACAAACGCTGCCCCGGCTTGTGAAAGAGCGAACGAACCTTGAGAAGGAACTGAGAAATGAAACTGTTTGATCTGGTAAAGAACTTCCACAATGACGAATCCGGTGCTGTTACTGTTGACTGGGTTGTCCTGACTGCAGCTGTTGTTGCCCTGGCCATCGGCATCCTGTCGACCATCGACACAGCCACCACCAACCTTGCTTCTGAAATTGGAAGCCGCATCGACGGTGTTAACCCGTAAGATTAGGTTGGATGGAAGCACGTCTTCAATCAACAAGAATCTATCTAAGGCCTCTATAACAGGGGCCTTAGATCATTTTTGGGTATTAATCATAATGCCGGAAAATACCCCCCCCGGGAACATGGTTTTGCCATAGTTTTCTGGAACGGTTAATTAAGGGCGTCTTAAAGGTATAGCTGTTATGTTGATGCATGCTCAATCATTCATGAACGATGAAAGCGGGGCGATCACGGTGGATTGGGTCGTTCTGACCGCTGCGATAATTGCGATGACAATCGGCATATTCTCCTCATTTCAGAATTCTGTAGAAAATCAACGCGACAAGGCATCCAACTTGATCAATGATTTCAGAACGGACGTTCAGTCTTTCGGCGGGCAATAGCCCTCGCCCGCGACCCACGAAATCCGCGATCGGGCCAATCTTTCGCCGCATTCTTCCGACAAACTGTCTCTGAAATGGAAACATGATTCATGACTCGCCAGTCGGGTCAAACTTGGGAAAGGACGCATCATGCGTATGGTATTTGGTCTGGTGCTGATCGTGGGCGTTGGCCTTGCTGGCTTTGCTGTCCATATGGTCAAGGGCTATATGGGCAATTACGAGGCAGAGCTTGAACGCGAACGCGCTGCCCGCGCAGCCGTAACAGTTGTTGAGACAGCGACAGTATATGTCGTGAACGAAGGGCTGCGCTATGGCCAGCGCATCACAGCGGAAGACGTCCGCCCGGTCCAATTCCCTGTTGACGCTATTCCTGAAGGATCTTTTTCTGAACTGGCGGCCTTGTTTCCCGAAAACGGTCCCAGCTTCCGCTCCGCCATGCGCAGTGTGGAAAAAGATGAGGCCCTGCTGATCAGTAAGGTAACCGAACCAGGCAAAGAAGCGGGTATCACGTCACGACTGCAGAGGGGTATGCGTGCCTTTGCGATCAGGGTGGATGTCACCAGCGGCGTCTCCGGATTTCTACGCCCGGGCGACAATGTGGATATATTCTGGACTGGCAATGCCTTGGGACAGGAAATTACCAAACTAATTGACACCCGTGTCAACCTGATCGCAATTGACCAATCGACGGATGAGGATGATACGTCCGCCAACATCGCGCGTACTGTGACGGTTCAAGTCACGCCTGCACAAGTCGCCGCCCTCGCACAAGCACAATCCAGCGGTCGTTTGTCCCTTGCTTTGGTTGGCGTTGCCGACGACAGCATCGCAGAAGCCGTTGAGATCGACAAAAATACTCTTTTGGGCATCGAAGAGCAGCAAGTCGTAGAGGTTGAGCAAAAAGAGGTCTGCACGACAAAAACCCGCCGCGGAACTGAAACAATTATCGTCGAGATTCCCTGCTGATCTCTGCATTCTAGATGTTAAATCATAAAGGGCGCCACTGGCGCCCTTTCTTTTTTACTGTTCCTTTGCCCATTCCCAGGCAACGACAAAGTTATCAAGACATCGAGCGACCGCATCTGAATCCGCATCCGACTTGGGGCCAATCTGTGCCACCAGTCCGCGGTTCTTGCTTTCAATTACCGACACGACACGGACTTCCTGCCCGATTTCTTTGAGTGACTGATCGTATATCCGCTTGATCGCCAGTTTTCTGAGATCCGGTTTGAAAACTTTGCCCACAGCGGTTTTGGGCAGTTCTCCCAAAATCTCCACATGCTTTGGATGAGCGGCCCGCTCATGGATATGGGAACACGCGTAATCCATCAGCGCCTCAGGTGTTATCTCTGCGCCTTCAACCAGTTCAACATAGGCACTAGGCAGTTCACCGGCGTGGGCATCAGGTTGACCGATCGCCCCGACGAATGCGACGGCCTCGTGCCCCGCGAGCGCTTCCTCGATCTCGGCGGGGTCAATGTTGTGCCCGCCACGGATAATCAAATCTTTGGCGCGACCAGTGATCCACAGATAACCCTCTGCATCTATCCGGCCCAGATCACCTGTGCGCAAATAGTCGTTCTCGTAATAAAGGTCCTTGTTCTTTTCGGCTTCTGTGTAGGTGGCACCAGAAAATACGCCGGGATTCTTGATGCAGATCTCACCCACTTCATCCGCGTCACAGACCTCGGGAACACCACCGCCATAACGAATAATTTTAACGTCGGTGTATGGAAACTGAAATCCAACCGATCCGATTTTCTTCTCTCCCTCGGGCGGATTGCATGAGACCAGACAGGTTGCCTCCGTCAGGCCGTAACCTTCTACAATGCTGACGCCTGTTGCCGAGGTGAAGCGATTGAACAACTCCAATGGCAAAGGGGCGGACCCGGAAAATGCTACCTTCAGCGACGAGATATCCGCATTGACCGGTCGCTGCATCAGGGCTGATATTGCCGTTGGCACTGTGATCACGAATGTGATGTTCCAGCGTTCAACCAACTTCCAGAAATTGTCCATCACCCCTTCACCACGATATCCGGCAGGGGTTGGAAATACCACATGGGCCCCGGACGAAATCATCGACATCAAGATGGGATAAACAGCAAACACGTGAAACAGCGGCAACGGGCAGATAACGTTGTCATCAACTTCAAACAGCAACCGATGCCCTAGCCAACCATTATAAACCATGCCGGAATACCGATGCTGGGCAACTTTCGGCATGCCGGTGGTGCCGCCCGTGTGAAAGTAGGCGGCAACGCGATCACCCGGACTGTCCGCAAAATTGAGTGTCGTGCTATGTTTTACAATCTCTTTTGAAAAATCAACAACACTGGCAGAATGAGCCTGTGGATTCTTGGGCCGGATCATTGGGACGATCCAGCTTTTGGGTGGCGACAGATAACGCAGCAAATCCACTTCGAGTACGGTTTTGATGTTCGGTGCCATTGCAACCGCCCGGGCCGCTTTTTGCGGGACATCGGTTTTGGGAAACGCTTTCAATGTCACCAGAACACTTGCGCCGGTCTCCCGCAAAATGGCCGCGATCTGTTCGGCCTCCAGCAACGGGTTGATCGGGTTTACAATCCCAGCAATCGCGCCCCCCAAAAGCGTATGAACAGCCTCCATGCAATTGGGTAGCAGATAGGCGACGACATCTTTCTCCCCTACCCCCAGCTCACGAAACAGATTGGCAGCCTGAACCGCCTTGTCATGGACTTCTGCCCAGTTCAGCGTTTCTGATTTATCCCCGGGGCCAGAGGTGATCTGATAACTGATCGCACTGGATGTGCCATAGTTCTGCTTGGCCCGATCCAGCATCTGAAAAAGCGTTTTCGGATTGTCACGCGCATCCCATGACGCCTCGGCCTCAATCTCAGCCAGATCAGCAACAGTTGCAAACTTCCCCATTGGCGCCCTTTCTTCTCTCAGTGGATGCTTTTCCACACAGGGTGAAAGCAAATCATCCGCTTCGCAAGTGTAACGCCACGAAAAAACGCCAGTGCACGCTATTCTGCCGCAATCCCATCGGTAAATTGCAGCTTGGCCAGACGGGCATATAATCCGCCCTCCTCCACCAAATCGTCGTGGCGACCATCTGCGACGATGCGCCCCTCATCAAACACCAATATGCGATCAGCCTTTTTCACTGTCGCCAAGCGATGCGCAATAATCAACGTGGTTCTGTCCTGAGCCATCTTCTCAACCGCGTGCTGAACCTTGCGTTCGTTTTCGGCATCCAATGCCGATGTGGCCTCATCCAACAGCAAGATCGGCGCGTCGCGCAAAATTGCCCGGGCAATGGCGATCCTTTGTTTTTGACCACCCGACAGCATAACACCGCGTTCGCCAACCTGGCTGCCATACCCATCTGGCAGGGCCAGCAAAAATTCGTGGGCAGAGGCCGCCTGCGCCGCGAATTCCACCTCCGCATCTGTTGCATCGGGACGCCCGAAACGAATGTTCTCACGCGCCGAAGTTGCAAAAATCACCGGGTCTTGTGGCACCAAAGCAATGGCCTGACGGAATGCCGAGCGCTTCATCACGGCCAGCGGCAAACCATCGATACTTATCTGACCCTGACTCGGATCATAAAATCTCAGAAGTAGTTGTAAAATAGTCGTTTTTCCAGCCCCCGACGGCCCCACCAAGGCCACGGTTTCCCCAGGCTCGATGGTCAGTGAAACATCGCTGAGCGCTGGCATATTCGGGCGACTGGGATAACGGAAAGTGACATCTTCAAAGGTGATCCGCCCTTTTGCTGGCCACGGCAACGCCTGGGGATCGTTGGGGTCCTGAATTGCATCATCCGCGTTCAACAACTCTACCAATCGCTCCGTCGCACCAGCCGCGCGCTGCAGTTCCCCCCAAATCTCTGACAACGCGGCAACGCTACCGGACACCATGATCGCATAGATGACAAACTGCACCAAAACGCCGGCGCTCATCTCTCCGGCCCTGACATCACGGGCACCGATCCACAGAACGCCAACAACACCAGAAAACACCAGAAAGATCACAATCACGGTCATCAAGGCCCGCGTTCCGATCCGCGCCTTTGCAGCCTCAAATGCAACTTCTGTCGCCTGCCCAAACCCTTTGCGGGTCAAATCCTCATGGGTAAAAGCCTGAACGGTTTGCACGGCGAGTAAGGATTCCGACGCGATGCCAGAACTTTCGGCAATTTTATCCTGATTGATCCTGCTCAGCCCCCGCAACCTGCGTCCCAGAACGATTATCGGAACAATGACAACCGGAACGATCAGAAAAACCAGGCTGGTCAGTTTGACGCTGGTCAACAACAACAGCACCATGCCACCGATCAGGATCAACATGTTGCGCAAGGCGATTGAGGCGGAAGACCCGATGACCGACTGAATTAACGTTGTATCCGTGGTCAGACGCGATAGCACTTCGCCGGTCATGATGGTTTCATAAAAGCCGGGGCTTTGACCTATAACGCGATCGAAGACCGCCTTTCGAATATCGGAAACAACCCGTTCCCCCAATCGGGTCACAAGATAGTACCGCAGACCTGTTCCCAACGCCAAAAGCCCGGCTATCACCAAAGCCGCGGCAAAATATCTGTCCAGCAGGGCCAAATCATTGCTCTGGAACCCATCGATGACCCGACGAACTGCCAATGGCAAAGTCAGCGATAGCCCGGCCGTCAAAACCAATGCCGCCAGCGTTGCAACCAACATTAATTTGTAAGGTGACAAAAAGGGATACAACCCCTTGATCGCGCCGATCTTCTTGGAGGTCTCGCGGTCCTCTGCCAACTGAATATCACGTGCTGACATTGACTGCCCCCTTCTGCTAAACTCCACATAAAGGTTGCACTATCGACCTACAAGCAGTGCAAGACAAAATCACGCATGTAGTCGGCGTTCGAGAACTATTTTGAAATGGCGGGATCAATGCACCACCGCAAATTCAAAGTATAAAAATGTAATGTGAAAATCTTGGAGCGGGCGGCGGGAATCGAACCCGCGTCATTAGCTTGGAAGACAACAGTGCAAATCTTACAAAAATTCATAATATCAATGCACTAATCGACATCTTCTTTAAATTTTGTCGGCAATGTGCAGAAAAATATTTTTTGGAGCGGGCGGCGGGAATCGAACCCGCGTCATTAGCTTGGAAGGCTAAGGTCTTACCACTACACAACGCCCGCTCAACAGATTCACCTCATATTTCATGGGCTTTTTAACGTCAAGGCCACTCGTGTTCTTCTTTCGAGCAATATTCATTGGATCTGTCAAAAAAGCCCATAGCTGACCTTGCTTGATCGCGCGGCCAAGGTCCGGAACGAGCCCATTGTTACGGATGCTGCAAGTTGAACGAAGGTCAGCTTTGTTAGGGACGTTCGGTTTGTGAATTTGAAGCCTCCTGCAAGCGCGTTTTCAAGAGACCAATGACGTCTTGCGCCGTTTCAATGTCACCTGGCGACAGGTCTTTGGAAAGTTCATTTACCCACGGAACCTGTAAGGCTATAGCTGCTTCGAACAGGTCCTGACCTTTTGATGTAAGCAGAACAAGTTGCGCCCGCTTGTGATGCGGGTTCGGCTGAAACTCAACAATCCCCTCCTTTTCCATTTCATTGACAATGCGCTGAACACCCTGTCGGTGAACGCCCATCGTCCGTGCGTGCCAAGCCACAGATTCCGGTCGATCCGCATAAGCAATAGCGCCGAGTATTTGCCAACGCGCGCTGGTCAAACCTAGACCTGCAACCAGCCGGTCACCGGCAAGTTGTAGTCGGCCATTCAGGCGAAACACATCAAGGATAAGCGCTGTCACCGCTTCTCCAGCCTCCGTCCATCTTTCGTTTGTCATGGCGGTAATTTGATCTGTTGACAACGTATTGTCAATGTGTTTTGTGGATCAATAATGACAACACGTTACCATATCAGCACCTACGGAGTTCAACAGATGGTCAAATTCGAACCTCTCGACCCACAATTCCCAATTGAACAACAGCTCGGCGTTGATGCCGGGCCGGTTGTTTTGGTTAATCTGTTTACGATTGATCCCGCAGATCACGACGCGCTGATTGCTGCGTGGAAAGACGACGCGCTCTTCATGAAAAAGCAGCCTGGCTACATCAGCACACAGATGCACAAAGCCATTGGCGATAGCGGCATGTATCTGAACTACGCCATCTGGGATTCGGTAGCTGACTTTCGGGCGGCGTTTTCGAACCCGGAGTTTCAAAAAGCGCTCAGCCACTACCCTTCAAGCGCCGTCACGGCACCGCACTTGTTTGAAAAGATCGCCGTCTCAAACTGCTGCACGGCCTGATGGGCATCTGAACACGAACCAAAGTGGAGGATAAAAAGATGAAAACACGCATTCACGCAATCGCTGGCGGAGTCGGTTTCCTGATGATCCTCCTTTTCTGGACCTCCACCGCCATCAGTGAGCTATTTTCCAGCCACGAGACCGTTGCCGCGGTCAAGGCCATGATCCTGAAGGGCATGTTCATCCTCATCCCCGCAATGGCAATTGCCGGTGGATCGGGCACCGTGATGGGTAAGAACCGGACGGATGCAAAGGCACTCGCCAAGAAGAAGCGGATGCCATTCATTGCGATGAACGGCCTTCTGATCCTGTTGCCCTCGGCTTGGTTTCTGGCGGGAAAGGCCGCCGCGGGCGAATTCGATAGCACTTTCTACATCGTCCAGATGGTCGAATTGGTCTGCGGCGCCGCAAACCTCACCATGATGGGCCTGAACATCCGCGATGGTCTGACCATGACAGGCAGGATTGGCGGCTCAGTCGCCGCCCCCGCAACTCCAAGTGAACCGGTGATCGAAGAACGCCCGGCCGGACCACTAGTGGCCAAATCCATTCCCCGGCTCACCAGCGCAGCGGGTCAACAGCTTAAAACGCGCCCAGTCGTTGCCTTGTGCCGCTGCGGTGCGTCGAAGAAAAAGCCCTACTGCGACGGATCGCACAGTGAAATCGGCTTTTCGTCCGACCCTTCACCGGACCGCACGCCCGATGCTGTGAAGGTTTTCGAAGGGAAGCAGATTGACGTCCATTACAACCGACTGCTCTGTTCTCATGCCAGGGAGTGCGGTGCCCGATTGAAACCAGCTTTCGACACTTCACGTACCCCCTGGATCGCGCCTGACAATGCCACTCCGGATCAGATCAGGGAGGTGGTCAAGGCCTGCCCTTCTGGTGCCCTTGCCTGGAGCGAGCCGGGTGGAACGGCACAGCACATCATCGGCGAAGCGCCGGGTATCACGATCGAAAGCGATGGGCCTTACCGCGTCACGAATGTACCTCTGGCCTCCGATCAACGCGCCTCTGGTGCATCGCCTGACAAATACGTCCTGTGCCGGTGCGGTGCGTCGAAGAACAAGCCCTATTGCGATGGGTCGCACGCCGACATTGGCTGGTCTGATCAATCATCCTGAATAACCCGATAGGAAGTGACCCCATGAAAAGCACATCTGCGAAATACGGAACCGTTGCGGTTACGATTCACTGGCTGAGTGCACTGCTGATCCTGGCACAGCTGGGGTCGGGTCTTCGGGCGGCATCCATGCTCGACAGCAGCGCAAAAGAAGCGATCCTCCGGTTCCATGCCCCCCTGGGGATTGCCATCCTGGTTTTGACGGTTGCCAGACTTGTCTGGTGGAAGTTTGCGGACCGAAAACCAGATCCGGTTGCAGGTGATCCGGCCTGGCAAACCTTTGCCGCCAAAGCTGTGCATGTACTGTTTTACGTCGTGATCCTTGGCATGGTGGCCAGCGGAATTGGCTTGATGGTCATCTCGGGCGCAGGCGAAATCCTGTCCGGGGAAACCACTGCAGCACTTCCTGACTTTTCGAAATACGCACCGCGTGTTCCGCATGGGCTTGGTGCCCGTCTGATGGTTGCTCTCCTTGTGTTTCACGCGGGCGCCGCGCTCTACCACCACTTCGTCAGGAAAGACGGCGTGCTCGCCCGGATGTGGTACGGCGCGAACTGAAACTCACTCACCCACGGATACATCTTTAAGTCCACGACAAAGGAACGCGACGTTATGACAGGCTCTTCTTCAACAGACAGATCATTTCTGCACGGCCATTCAAAAGGCGGTGTCTGGGATAAGGCGGGTGCACCTACAGGTGAGGATGCGTGGCGGCCTGTTGAACTGGGCCAAGGCGTTTTTGCGCTGGAAGTTGATGGGGGCAACCCTGGTGGCACGATTGCGATGCTTATCGGGGAAGAAGGCTCGGTGCTTGTTGACAACGGCTTGCCGCACGCAGCTGCTGTGACAATGGCGGCAACAGAAAAACTGGCGGGTGGCCCGCTCGACTTTTTGATCAGCACGCACCTGCATGCCGATCACGTCGGATGTAACGCACATTATGCAGCTGCGGGAACGACGATCATCTCACATGTTGAAACGCGCAACCTCTTAAGTGTTGACGACACATTCGACAAAGCAGGCCTTCCTCAGCTTACCTTCAGTGACCGCGCCACATTGCATCTAAATGGCATGACGCTGGAACTGATCCCGTTCTCAAATGCACACACCCTCAATGATGTAATTGTCCATTTTGTCGAAGCCAATGTCATCCATGCAGCCGATCTGTTTTTCAACAGGATCTACCCGTTCATGGATCTGGAAAACGGTGGCAATCTTGACGGGTTCGTGGCCGCCCAACGGCAAATTATCGACATGGCCGACGACGATACCGTAATCATCGCAGGTCATGGGCCGATCGGCAACAAGGATGATATGCGAAGCGCTGCAGATTTGCTGCTCGCCATCAAGGCCACGATGGAACCTCTGATCGAACAAGGCATGTCGATGGAAGAAGTCCTTCGCGAAAATCCCCTATCGGTTTTCGAGCAATACGCCTGGTTCCATATCCCGACCGAAAGAATGACAAAAATCATCTATTGCTTACTGACAGAAGGCAAATAGCAGCCATTAGTAATGTTGCAGCGAATACTGACTTTGTCCCGCATAGCTGAACTCATCTTGGGCGATCTGAATGGCGGCTATGCCGAGATAGTGTTGAAAAACTCGAGAATTTTGTTGCCTCATTTTCTAGCCAAATTCCGATGTACTAGAAAAGTCCGGCCTGACAATGTAGAGGAGGCTGTCAGCGCCCTATACATCGCCGAACGAGCGCTTTTGCCGAGCCCCCTAGCCAAATTTTGCAATCGGCAATTCATGGACGATTTTTCACCGGAATTAAGCAAAATCGGAGCTTTTCAACACAATTCTGACTTGGCAGACCTTCGCTACACGTGCATCAATGCCTGGTTCAGGAGGTTACTCACGCGTAGTTCTACTAAGCATCAGTTCGATAAACTCACACTGGGCTATATCTATCGCCCACAGTCGTTAGTCCCCGAGCACGGTTCCCGATCAAGATGGAATTAACGCTCGTGGCAGGTGGCGATTTTCATCGTACAGATGCATTAGTTCCCCCCGCTGTCAATTCACGTTCCGCGCGTGCCGTCGCGCTAATGATATGCTTGGTCATCAACTCGACTGCCTTTTCCTTTTCACGTGTCTTGACAGCGTCCAGGATTGCCGTGTGTTCTCTATGAAGTTTGCCAAGCTGAGTGCGATGAGTGACAACTCGGAATTGTGAAAGGCGAGCAATGCCATCGTACTGGTCGGCAATAATCTCTAGCGATCTTTTCAAGCGCGATGGTCCAAGCAAAGCCAAATGAAACAATTTGTTCAGCTCCACCATTTCCCAAGGATCGGTTGTCTTACGTGCGCGTTCTACAATTGATTGACATTGGGTCAACGTATCCGGTGTATGGCAAAACACTGCATCGGCCAGAACGATAGGTTCCAAGGCACCCCGAATTTGATTCATTTCGATCAAGTCGCGAACATCCAAATGTGCAATGATTGGACTTCGACGTGGGCGCAATTCTAAAAGGTTTTCGGATGCCAATATTCGTATAGCTTCGCGCAACGGCACAATAGATATGTCCATCTCTTTCGCTAGTGGCATAATCTTAAGTTCGGATCCGGGTTCTAGCTCTCCTGCGATGATCTGGCGCTTTAATATTTCATAAATGGCCTTTGGGCCGTCCCCGTAATTGAGCAACTCTCGCATAATCTAAGCCTCCTTTCGGAACGTTATACCAACTGATCAATCATCCCAGCTGCTGTCAGCACCGCTTCATCGCCTCCGAATGCCCCTACAAGCTGGACACCCATCGGGGATCCATTTGAAAAGCTGCCAAACGGAGCAACATGTGCAGGCAAATATAATAAACTTCCCAACATGTGTAGCATGTGTTGTTTAAGAATGGGCTCTTCCTGTCCGTTCACGGGCACTGTGCGAGTGGTCGCAACTACACCTGTACGTAGAGGTGCAGCTGGACCAGCGGCAGCTGGGCACAATAAAACATCAAAATTTTCAAAGAAATTAGCCATTTTAGCACAAAGCTCCAACCGTTCCTCATGCAGAACTAACCACTCGTGATGGCTAAGTTCGGTTCCTTGTGCATTGATCTTGGTAAAGGAATTTAAGGCAGCAGGCTTCTCCCCCTGACGAGCACGAAACTCGGAGATCAAGCTTGCCTTGCGTGAAGTTTCAGCGCGAACTAAGAGGTTCATCAAATCAGTTGCACGCTCAAAATCTATGTCCGGCATGACGATTTCAACCTTGGCTCCTTTGACGGATAACTGACTTACAAGATGGTCTATACCTGTGGTGTAAGCGTCATCAATTGGGCAACCGGGCAAAGATGGTAACAACGCAAACCTGTAATTCTTAATCTGCGCTTCGAGCGCGAGCGCTGGCGTGCCCGTAAGCACGGAAAATGCCAACGCCGTGTCGCGGGCAGAGCGGGCGAGCGGGCCTCCAACACCTATGTCCGGATTGCGCCGTTCGCCCAGCGGACTGTGGCCACTCATCGGAATCATACCCCAGCTGGGTTTCAGGCCATGCACCCCGCAATTATGTGCAGGATAGCGAATTGATCCTCCTTGATCGCTGCCGATGTCTAGATAACTCATCCCAGAAGCAACTGCGGCCGCCGATCCGCCGGAAGATCCGCCAGCGCTAAGGGTCGAGTCATGGGGATTGCGGGTAGCCCCAAACAGTGGGTTGGCAGTTTCCCAATCGGACAGGTAGGGCGGGATGTTTGTCTTGCCAAAGATCACCGCGCCCGCCTGTTTCAAGCGTGCGACAACTGCGGCATCTGTGTCTGCGATAATTCCCTCACGCGCAGGATCACCCCATGTGGTGGGGTGTCCGGCCCAGTCGAAACATTCTTTTATGGTCACGGGAACACCGTGCAGAGGGCCAAGCGAAACCTTGGATGCGTCGCACAAACGCGCAGCGGCGCGCGCGCTTTCGCGGTCTTGGTAGACGATTGCGTTTATATCGGAGTTGCGGACATCAATAACGGCGAATACGGCCTCAAGCGCAGACAGTGCGGTGATCTTTTTCTGGTCCAAAGCGATGCAAAGCGCTGTCGCATCCGGGTAGACCGTATTGGGCAATATTCGATCTGTCCTCATTAGCCGGCCTCGAGAACTTTAGACAAGAATTGCTGCAAACGTTCATTTTGCGGGTTGCTGAACAGATCCTCTGGTTTTCCTTGTTCCATCATGCAGCCAGCATCGAAAAAACAGACTCGGTCCGAGACTTCGCGCGCGAAGCCCATCTGATGGGTCACAAGAAGTATAGTATAATTACCTGATTTGGCGAGTTCGCGGATGACCGACAAGACCTCACCGACCATCTCAGGGTCGAGCGCAGAGGTTGGTTCATCGAAGAGCAAAATTTTGGGGTGCATCGCCAGCGTGCGCGCGATGGCTACTCGTTGTTGTTGTCCACCCGATAACTGGCTTGGATAATGGTCGACCTTATCGGCGAGGCCCACCATGTCCAGCAGGCGTTTGGCCTCGTCAGTGGCTTCGGCTTTGGTTTTACCCTGGGTGAAGATCGGGCTTTCAATGCAGTTTTCCAGCGCGGTCATATGAGGGAACAGGTTGAAACTTTGGAACACCATCCCAATCTTTGAGCGGATACGTCTAATATGGGTCACAGAGGCTTCAACCAGTTGGCCGTTGGCCTCCATCTTGTTGAGCGGCTCGCCATCCACATACATGGTGCCACCCTGAATGCCTTCCAATGTCATCAGGACACGAAGAACAGTTGTCTTCCCTGAGCCAGAGGGCCCAATGATTGACACCACTTCCCCGTTTTCGACACTAAAATCGAGGTCCTTGAGAACTTCAAGCGCGCCGTATGCCTTGAGAATCTTGTCGAATTTTATCATGGGTTGGGTCAATGCAGGATGCTCCGTTTGACATAGTTTTCAACTAGGCGAATCAGGAATGCGGCAATCAAGCTCATCACCAAAAAGAAGATGCCTGCAATCGTTATGGCTTCGGTAAAGCGATAATATTCAGCGCCTATCAGTTTCGAGACTTGCATGATTTCAGCAACGGCCACGAACGAAAGTAGTGGAGTTTCTTTGAATATTGCCACTAAATAGTTACCCAATGCAGGAACAATGGGTGGAAGCGATTGCGGGATTATAACGTCTTTGAATGTCCGATAGGTGGACATGTTCAGGGCAATACATGCCTCCCACTGGCCTTTGGGAACGGCTTGAAAACCTGCGCGGTAAACCTCAGCACATAGGGTCGAGTTATAAAGGCCGATTGCCAGAATGCCAGTCGTCAGAGGGGGTAGAGTGATGCCAACATCGGGCAAAATGAAAAACATGAAGAAGATCAGAACCAGTAAGGGTGTTGCGCGAATAAATTCGATGAACTCAGTCGCGGGTGTGCTAACCCAGGGCGAGCGATGGGTTTTCAGAAGCATTAAAATTAACCCGCCTACCAATGCCAGAGCGAAGCTTGCTACTGTTGCCCACACGGTAACTCCGGCAGCTTGCCACATTCGCGGCAGCACGACTTCAAATGTGAAACCCCAATCCCAATCCATCGGTTATGCCCTCTTGGTCAAGTGTCGGGAAAAATGCTCTTCCAGTGCCGCGCCACCGAACCTTATGAATTGGGACAAGCAATAATAAAGGAGTACAGCAATCGAGAATATTTCCATCGTGCGATAATGCAGCTGGTTCTGCTGCACAGCGGCATAGGTGATATCGACCATTGTCACAGCTGATACAAGCGCTGTGGCTTTGGTCAGCTCGATAGTCAGATTGACCATACCGGGGATCATGATCGATACCGCCTGTGGCAGAATAATCCGGACCATTCGGCGATATGCTGACATGTTCAGTGCAATCGTTGCCTCTGTTTGACCCTTTGGCACGGCCCCAAGAGCCCCACGGACAATTTCAGCACCGTAGGCTCCAAAATTCAGACCGATGCCCAGTACAGCTGCGGACAACGGTGATAGAGTCAGGCCAAATTCCGGCATAACGAAGAACATCCAGAACAGGATCACCAAAAGAGATGTACCCCGAAAGAACTCGATGTAGATAATCGAAACCCAACGTAGGATACCATTTCCATGAGACCGACCTATGCCGGCAAGTAAAGACAAGATGAGAAACAGGACAAATGACAGAACCGCAACCTGAACCGTCGTTACTGCACCCTCGAGGATCGCGGGCAGGAAAACTCGCAGTTCGGAAAAAGTTGCGACCATTAGCCCGAACAGAAAGGCGACCAACCCGGAAACGATGGCAATACGGTGCATGCTTTACTCCTGTTTGTCAAAATCGCCCGGCCTTCAAAACAGAAGGCTGGGCGTAATTGCATTAGCTGCCGCACAGCTCAGCTGTGGAACTCAGCGGCAATTCATCTGCGGTCATACCGTGACTTTCCAAAAGTGCTATATGTTCTGGAGTACCAATGAATTCCTTCATCGCGGCATTGAACGCGGTCACAAAGGCTTCGTCCTCTTTACGAAAGGCAAAGGCCCCATGTGATACAGCCACTTTGCCAGCGACCTCTGAAAATGCGGGAACAGCTTCGATGTCCCCATCAGGCAGGCTGGCGATTATCTGGCGCACTCCGGGGGCGGATACGGCCCAGGCATCAATACGGCCTGCACGCAGTGCCGCGATGCCAGTTGGGTTGTCAGGCAATTCCGAGATGTTTGCAGCGTCTACCCCTGCACTTTTGGCAAGGTCCGATTGGGCAGCTCCTGCAACGACGCCCACTTTCAACCCGCTGGCTGCAATGGATTCAAAGTTGGAGATGCCGTTGGGATTGCCTTTTTGGACGACCATTCCTTGTTGAATGCCAAACGTCGGTTCCGAGAACTGAACTTCGGCGCACCGCTTGGGCGTCACGAACATACCAGCAGCAACGACATCGAAGCGTTCGGCTTTAACACCTGGGATCAGAGCCCCCCATTCAGTTGCATTGGCCTCGGCGACCTTGGCGCCCATCGCGGCCAAAACCGTGTTCAATGTATCAACATCGGTACCAGTCAGTGTGCCGTTGTCATCTTTATACGCGTAGGGCACAAAGTTATAAAAGGCGACGCGCAGGCCAACGCCCGTTGCGCGGTCCATAAGTTCCTCAGCAAATGCCGAAACTGCCGGAAGTATCGCAACTGTTGCAGCAAGGGTCGATCTCAGAAGCGCTCGGCGAAGTGTATTGATTGACATGGTTTTCTCCTTGTTGAAATTGGACGTGACTGTTTCAAGCCTATCGTTGGACCGTGCCGCTCGCGACACGGTCAGTGTTTTGAGGCGGACTATGCCTCGATGACTGGGATTTCCCAATCGGCAACCGGAGCCGACAGTAAGTCAGGCTCTCCGGTTGTGACGGCCCAGTTGTCTTCGGCATTGATGAAGCCAAGGTGGTTTGAGAAGTTCGGATTACAGGCAAACACGTTGCCAACTTCAAAGACAACCTCTTCAAATACCGCAAGCGATGGGTATTCAGTGGTTTCAATGCCTACGCCATGCCCGACCCGACCTACTCCCATTGTATTGAGGCCACGCTCCGCCAGATACTTATCGACGACACGGATCACATCGGCAGGTGTGTTGCCAGCAGTCAATTGCATATTGCAATCGTGGCGCAATTGCATGGCCCATCCATAAAATTCGCTCAACTCCTGCGAAGGCTCACCGACGGAGGCCGTGCGAGCGAGATCGGACCAATAGCCTCGATAGCTGACACCTACATCAAAACCGAGCGTCTCACCCTTTTTGATCACGCGGTCGGTCGGAAGCAGCACAATGCCCTTTTCATTTGCACCTGATAACACGCACAGAAGTGAGATTTTTTCGGCTCCGTTGGCGATCAGATTCTGACGCAAAATCTGCGCAACTTCGTTCTCAGTCATACCTGCATGCACTTCGTTAAACGTCTTCTTCTGCGCCTCTGCGCTCATGATCGCGGCGCGGCGTAGATATTTAATCTCTTGCGGAGACTTGACGTTACGTACTTTTAAAATGATATCAGCGGCATCTTCAAAAGTGGCATCAGGCAGCCCCCTCATAATTTGCCGCATCCCTAGGTAGGAAATGCCTAGATATTGCTCACGGCCCAGTTCGGCCCCAATGCGCGCTTTGGACAGGCCAAGGTCTTTTAGAACATCGATGATGAACTCAGGGTGCCCCATCAAGCCTCCCGTGGTTCGGATATCCGTGATGAACGACGTCTGCTCTACCTGGGCAATCTCAAACGGCATGGTGATCAGGGTCGGCTCGCCGTCCTTTGGGATGACAACCATGTAAGAGCGAATCTTATCAACCGGGCACTGCTCAGAGCGATGGCCAGAGTAATACTGATAGTTCAGCCGCTCTGTGATGAGCATAGCATCCAAGCCCTGCTCTGCCATCAATGCGCGGGTTTTTGCGAACCTTTGCTCGAATTCTTCTTTGGTGAAATCTGCGTATTGCGGTGTCATGTGAACCTTGCATTTCTGAGTTGACGTTATTTAGATACTAGATAATATATTATATGACGCAAGGAAATATTTGGAGTGCTACCAAATGAGAGTGTTTTCAGACACACAAGTCGCTCAAGCCCTACCGTGGAATGAGTTGATTTCTCAATTGCGCAGCGCGTTTTCCTCAGGAGTTTCTCAACCACTGCGAACGGCCCATGCTGTTCCCGTTCCGGGTGAACCGGATGCGTCCTTTTTGGTCATGCCCGCTTGGGAAAAAGGCGGAAAACTAGCTGTTAAGATCCTGTTTATCGCACCTGGGAATTCCGCCCGAAACTTACCGGCAGTTAACGCGACTGTTTTGGTATTTGACGCTGTAACCGGACAGGTCGAAGCTGCGATGGAAGGTACCGAATTGACGGCACGCCGTACCGCTGCCACATCGGCGTTGGCTGCGGATTTAATGGCGCGCAAGGATGCCAAAAACCTGTTGATTGTGGGGGCAGGCACTATAGCAAGCAATCTGATAACTGCCCATCAGATCGTGCGCGATTATGAATCTGTAAAAATTTGGGCGCGGCGGCCCGAGCAGGCTGCAGCGTTAGCAGATCAGTTTGGCGATTTGGTTCAGGTAGTGACAGACCTAGACAGCTCCGTCGCACAAGCAGACGTCATATCCACCGCTACAATCACAAATGACCCCCTGATCAAGGGGGCATTGTTAAAAGATGGCACACATATTGATCTAGTTGGCGGCTTCACTACCAGAATGCGCGAGGCCGACAGCGAAACATTAAGGCGCGCCGCTGGTGGCATCATCGTCGATACATATGATGCTGCAATGGCCGAGGCAGGCGACATCACCCAACATCTGGCGGATGGATCAATCTCACGCACAGATATAGTTGGAGACATGGCCGATTTATGCCGTGGTGTTGCCCAGCCGCGCATTTCTGATGTTCAAATTACCGTTTTTAAATCCGTAGGGACTGCAATCGAGGATTTCGTTGCCGCCCGTATGACTGCTGAAACTCAAACCTGACAGGAAAGAAAATGACAAACTACAGATTCGCACGCCGATCAGCCATTCTTGGCAAATCAGTGTTCGATCAAACACCCGGAACGATCGCACTAAGTTCAGGCGCAGCTTACCCACCTTGCTTGCCTGATGTTGTGCGAGAGGCAACGGAGGCCGTTGGCGCATTGCGAGAGGAAGCCATGCAATACGCACCCTTGATGGGTCTGGATGATCTGCGCGCCGAAGTCTGCAATTTCGTGGCCGAAGACGGAATCATCGCTGCACCCGAGAATGTTCTGATCACCTATGGTTCCAAAAGTGCCTTTGATCTGGCTCTGCGCACATTTTGCGAGGCTGGAGATAAAGTTATCGTGACGCGCCCGACTTACATGACCGCAATCCACATCATGCGTACTCACAACGTGCAGTTTGTTGATATTGGGCAAGACGAGCAAGGATTCTGCGCCGACGAGTTGGAAATCAAACTGCGACGCATGGAAAACAACTCCGAAGCGATGCCCAAGCTTTTGTTTGATGTGCCGGATTTTCACAACCCGACAGGTATTACAACATCGCTTGAACGGCGCGTGAAGATGTTAGAACTGGCACGGCGCTATAACTTTGTGATCTGCGAAGATGATCCCTATAGGCGTATCCGCTTTGAGGGCGAAGTTATCCCTTCTATCAAATCCATGGACACTACTGGGCACGTAATCAGCCTTGGTACAGTGTCGAAAATTCTGGCACCCGGTTTGCGGGTTGGCTGGGCGATTGGTGATGCAGACGTGATCCGGCGTATGGCGATGCAAAAGGCCGACGGCGGATCAAACGCATTCGCGCAGCGGATCGTCGTGCAATTGATGCAATCCAACAAGATGGCACATCACATTGACGAAATGATCCAGCAGATGCGCATTCACCGTGATGTTATGATCGCCGCTTTTGACAGGCATATCCCCGAGGCCAATATTCGCGCACCTCAAGGGGGTTATTTCCTTTGGGCAACAATGCCCGAAGGGACAGATGCAGAACGGCTCGTCGAGCTAGGAATTGAAGAAGGTGTCGAGGTTTCCTCAGGTCGTCTCAGCTTTCCCTGCGATGATCCGGGCAACTGTATTCGTATGGCCTACAGCTTCATCACAGTCGACGACATCAATGCTGGCATCGCCAAACTTGGCGCCGCCTGGCGCAAATTACAATCAAACGCCAAAGCAGCATAATCAACAAAGGAACCCCATATGCCCTGCCCCAAAGTAAGCCTAGCACCCACATGCGAAATCGACCTTGACGCCGATGGCAAACACCACGGCTATGTCCGCATTCAGTTTTCATCCGACCGCTCGGCCTATGGCTGGCTGCCAATGCCTATCATGTCGATTAAGAATGGCGTGGGTCCAGTTGCGGTCGTGATCGGTGCCAACCACGGCGATGAATATGAAGGCGTTTCAATATGCAACGGTCTGTACCAAGAGCTTGAGGTGTCTGACATCAAAGGGCAGATCATTTTCCTGCCTGCCGCAAACGCTCCGGCCTTTTATGCAGGTAAGCGCACCTCGCCGCTGGACTGGACCGGCGAAGCCAATCTCAATCGGATGTTTCCCGGTAACCAGTATGGTTCACCCACAGAAATGATTGCGTGGTACATCACCAATCACATCGTGCCGCGCGGTGATGCTTTCTTTGACCTGCATTCGGCGGGTAAATCCATCGATCACCACCCTTCAGTCAAAATCCGTCTGATGGGGGATGAAACTAAGGACGCCATGCAAATGAAGTTCTTAAAATTGTTTGGCGCACCGTTAGGCATAGTCGGAGATCGCGTTCACGAGACGACCCTGTCAGGTGAAATCTTGCCGCTCGACAAAATCTATTTGTCGACGGAACTAGGTGGGGCAGGGAAAATTCGTCCATGGATTCGTAATTTTGCGTGGAACGGAATGAAGCGTTGCCTGCGTGAGCTTGGTTTGTTGCACACGGACGAAACCTTGCCTGAGCCTGAGCATGACGTTGCGCTGAAAGCCATGCAGACCGGTGATCACTACATCTTTGCCCGCAAAGACGGCATGTTTGAACCGATTGTAAATCTGGGTGACGTTGTCGAGGATGGTCAGTTGGCTGGGTATATCTGGAACCTAAAAGAACCGTGGGAAACACCTGCCGAGTTGCATTTTAACAAAGGCGGCGTGGTCTTTTGCAAACGTACGCCCGCGCTGTGCGAAATCGGTGACACCTTGTTCTTCACACTCAGCGACTACGAGGGTTAAACGCCGCTTTTGATCGTTGCCCGGTGATCGGATCGGGCAACGGCGGCGGCGAAGATACACACCATGCAAACTGCTTCAACGCCTGTAGTTATTCACCCATCAGGGACAAAACCTCCGGTCAAACTGACGCTCAACTGTGAAAGCTTCACGGATTGGCCAGGCTTGATGAACCTACTGCAAACTGAGTTTAGCTACACGCAAGGTCTGGTTTCGCCACCAAGCACGGTTTTCGAAATGACGCTTGAAGATATTCAAAAACGAGCTTGCGTCGAAGACTTGCTACTGGCGTGTGTCGGAAATTCTCTCGTTGGATGTTTGTTCCTCAAAGAACGGCCTGGAGCCTTATTCCTTGGCCGATTCGCGATTTCACAACCTTACAAAGGGACAGGGTTAGCACGAAAAATGATGCAGACCGCGGTTAAAGTGGCCCAACGAAAAGGGCTAAATTATCTTGAGCTGGAAACCCGTGTGGCACTCGAAGAAAATCAAAAGAAGTTCGGTGCTCTTGGATTTGAGAAATACAGTTCCCGCGCCCACGATGGATTCGAAGTTTGCACTACGTATCTCATGAGGAAACGGCTGAAATGAAAGGACTAACTATAATGGGATCGTTTACGAAAAGGTTCTATTGCGTTAGCGTGCTTAACACTCACTTCCATAGTTTGGCCCAATGACCGCCAAACCTTCAAAAATGTTACAATCCTCTAAAATAAAGAGCAGATGCCCCAATTGTACCTCGCCGCCAGCTGACCAACCATTGGCAGCTTTGCGCCCCTAGCCGTCATCTGTGCTCCGCATAACTTTCGGATGTATGAGCTCTAAGCAGTCATTCGCTGCAATATTTATGGATGCCTACTAAAGCCGGTAATGAAGTCAGTTCTTCAGGTGTGCCGAGTTTACGTAGGCTGGATGTCCACACATCCGGCATCGACGTATATGTCTCGATACTAAAGACATACTTTTCAATCAGAGAAGAATTAGCGCAGATTTTGCGATTTCTTTGCTGGGGCGAGGTACTACCAATCATATGTAACAAGCTACATTTCCATCCCAAAATTTCTGACTGGTAAACTCGATTAATTGGCAAGAGCCGGCACGTGCGAACTTTTCAAGAAATCGCAAACTTCAGAACCTTGCCTTGGGAATTGATAGCAAATTAAGAGATGCCTCGATGAACGGAAATCGAGCTAAAAATGTTGGACTCACAGCCTATTAATAATCTCGAATATCACTCTAATCTGTCCGCGTGCCAGTTTACATGGTCTCCCGCAAAACTGGCAACAAAGTAGTAGCTATGATTGTACCCTTTGTGCTCACGAAACGTCAGCTTAGCCCTCACTGCACATGCTGCATTCGACAACGCTTTTGGTTGCAGTAAATCATAAAACTGATCATTCTCGCCTTGGTCTACCAAGATATCCTTGTCCCAAGTATTTTCGATGATCAGTTTGCTCGCATCGTGCTTCATCCAATGTTTCTTCTGGTTGCCCAAGTAAGCGGACAGTTGTTTCCTGCCCCAGTCCGAAGCAGTTGGGTTGGTGATCGGTGAAAAAGCAGAGACCGAGCCATATTGCCCCGGATTGTTTAAGGCGATTGTCAGCGCTCCGTGCCCTCCCATAGAATGGCCGGTAATCCCGTGGTTTTCATTTACGGGAAAGCTCCCGCATACTTTCTGATACAGCTCTCTGACGACATAGTCATACATATTATAATGTTTGGACCACGGTTCCTGCGTAGCGTTTACATAAAATCCGGCGCCTTGTCCCAAATCGTAAGCGTCGTCATCAGGTACATCTTCACCTCTCGGAGAAGTGTCTGGAAAGACAATGGCGACACCTCGTTGAGCGGCAAATTGTTGCAACCCTGCCTTGCTCATTGCGTTCTCGTGGGTGCAGGTCAGCCCGGAAAGGTACCACAAGACCGGGACAGATTTTTCTTTTGCCTGAGGTGGCAGGTAGATGCCGAAGGTCATGTCACAACTACAGGCATCTGAGCGATGCCTGTAGACTGCATTTTGCCCTCCAAAGCAAGTTGTGCTTTCGATCAGCTCCATTGATCAGAACTCCACCACAGCGCGGATGGATTTGCCTTCGTGCATCAGATCGAAACCTTCGTTGATCTGATCCAGCGTCAGTTTGTGGGTGATCATGTCATCGATTTCGATCTTGCCGTCCATGTACCAGTCGACAAACTTCGGAACATCCGTGCGGCCCTTGGCACCACCAAATGCTGTGCCCTTCCAGACACGGCCTGTGACCAGCTGGAATGGACGAGTCGAGATCTCTGCTCCTGCCGGTGCGACGCCGATGATCACGGACACACCCCAACCACGGTGAGAACATTCCAGCGCGTCACGCATGACCTGCACATTGCCAGTTGCGTCAAAGGAGTAATCAACGCCCCCAAACTGGTCTTTCTCAGTCTTGGTTAGTTCAACGATCGCTTCGGTGACCGATTGACCCTCAGGTAGTTTTGAAGGGTTCACGAAATGGGTCATGCCGAACTTCTTCGCCATCTCGGCCTTATCATCATTAAGGTCGACCCCGATGATCATGTCCGCACCCGCCATGCGCAGCCCCTGGATGACGTTTAGGCCAATGCCACCTAAACCAAACACTGCCGCAGTTTCACCGATTTTAACACCGGCTGTATTGATCACTGCACCAATACCCGTGGTCACCCCACAACCGATGTAACAGATCTTGTCGAATGGTGCGTCTTCACGCACTTTAGCCAGTGCGATCTCAGGCAGAACCGTGTGGTTGGCGAAAGTGGAACAGCCCATGTAGTGATAGATTGGGGTGCCATCCAGCATCGAAAACCGCGTCGTACCATCGGGCATCAAGCCTTGACCCTGGGTGCCGCGAATGGCGGTGCACAGGTTAGTTTTGCCCGACAAGCAAGAATGACATTCACGACATTCCGGCGTGTAGAGCGGGATCACATGATCACCAGGCTTTAGAGTAGTCACACCTTCACCCACCTCAACCACAACGCCAGCACCCTCATGGCCAAGGATTGACGGAAACAGCCCCTCCGGGTCCGCACCTGAGCGGGTGAACTCATCCGTGTGACACAGACCCGTGGCTTTCACCTCGATCAGAACCTCACCCTTCTTCGGGCCGTCCAGGTTTACTTCCATAATTTCAAGTGGTTTGCCGGCCTCAAGGGCCACAGCAGCTCTTGTGCGCATCTTCATTTTCCTTCTGGTACTAAATTAAAAAAGACGCCCGGTGACGGATTGGAAACTGGGAGTGTCACCGGGCGCAAGGCTTGCTGATTTAGGAAAACAGCAAGGGAGAATTAGGTACACCGTGTACCGCTACCTCAAAATTTCAGCGCAACAAACGCGGACAAAGAGTTGTCGTCTACGCCAGTTACACCGAACTTGTTTCGGAAATGGGTGTATTCTAGGCCAACGGAGGCTCCGCCTGCTTGCCCTACATCCCAAACCAATTGCGGAGAAAATACGATCTGATCATCCACGCCAGAGCCCTGATCCCCGATAAAATCGGCGAAACCTCTGAATTGCATATTGGCGTTGCCAAGAGTGAAGGGTGCGTTCCAAACGACAGTTGCCTGATAGGTTGTGTCCAGATCTCGATCGAAAGGATCAACAACATTGTCATAAGCATAGAGACCTAGCGTAAAGACGCTGAAGCCAGGAATGTTGAAATCAGCCCGAACCCCGGGAGCAACAACAAAAAAATCCGTTCCGTGCATTAGGCCAAGATCTAAGCCAACGTCTTTTATGGCTGAGTCCTCGGCAAAGTTGAGCCCAAAGTTACCACCATTAAAGTGGGTCCAAACTTCTGCATAATGGTCAATTTCTCGCCCCGTGCCATCGTGATCTCGGAACAGATCAGCAAAGAAGAATAAGTCGCCCCAGTTGAAGAGCGTGAATTGCTCTAAAGTGACTGTTGACCGAGCTGTGTCGTCAAAGCCATTCGCGCCCAGATGGTATCCATCACCATAATGAAGTTGGATCTCACCCGTCGAAAATAGAACTTCTGCTTCGGCATTCTCCGCCGATGTGAGGCTTACTAGCCCTGCAACGACAAGCGCCGTCGCTACGTTTAAACTTTTCCGCATAGTTTACACTCCTTGCGTTGGGTTATTGTTGTTAAGTGGTCTAATTTAGATTCACAAAGATCGGCACAAACGCTCCCCAAGGAGTAAATCTCATATTGAGAATTATTCCTGCAAAACAGTGCTTTAGATGATTTTTAAACTCACCTTCCCTAACGCATCATGAGGTTTTCATTGGCCTCATGTTGGAAGTTAGATCAGGCAACTTTCTTGCCCCACTAGTGGTCCTTGCGAACTGGGTATCTTTGTGCGCGTTTCCTTCTCCCTGTGATTTGGATTGTGTCAAAGAGGCACTGGTTAAATTTCGATTTCGGCAGCATCATGCTGAAGATTGCCGTGTGTTTCTAAGCAGCAATCCAGCTTACACTATTTCTAAGCAGCCACTTCCGCAGCCGGGCCTGCGGGAAATACGCCAGACATGACCGAAAACCCCGGAATGCGCTTGAACCTGTCACACCATCTGCGGATGGCGGGATAGTCAATCCGCGAGACGCCGCCTTCTTCGCTGAGCATCACATATGGAAAGCACGCGATATCTGCGATTGTTGGGTGCTCGCCCGGACAGATCCAGTCTTGCCCAGCTTGCTCAGTAAAGAACAGATGTTCGTCCAATATCCGGAACAGTCGATGAGCCCCATCACGTGCAGCATTCACGTCAATCTGACTGTAGAACAATGCATCATGCAGTCGAGCGGCGGAGGCGGTGGCCGTGATGCCATCAGCGAAAGCCAGCCATTGCGATATTTGGCCCATCAGCGCGGGATCATCCGTCGGATACCACTTTCCGGAGGAATCATATTTGCTGGCCAGATAGACTAAAATTGCCTGTGCATCGCGCAAGACTAACCCATCGTCGTCAATGACCGGCAACTGTCCTAAAGGGTTTATCTGCCGGAACTCAGGCGATTTGTGCTGGTTGCCAGGATAGAAATCGATCTGTTGCGCGTCGTATTCTTTACCAAGGAACCCAAGCAAAAGGCGCAACTTGTAGCAGTTCCCGGAGAGTTCATAATCATATAGTTTAAGCATTTTCCCCTCCTTCAGATGTCCAGGATCAGGCGGTCAGATTTTGCACGGCTGACGCATGTCATGATTGATTTGCCTTCGGCCTTCTCAGAGTCGCTCAGATATACATCCTGATGAACAACCTCGCCTTCGATCACCCCGCACCGGCAGGTTCCACAGGCCCCTTGTTCGCATGAACTTGTCATGTTGATGCCATTTTCTCGAAGAACCTCAAGAATGGTTTTGCCTGCAGGTACTTTCAGCGTCATAGCCGAACGCGCCAGATCGATTTCAAACTCATTTGAGTCATCCAGATCAACAGTATTTTTGAAGTATTCAAAGTGAATCGTATCGTCGGTCCACCCATTGTCTCCTGCGATAGCACGTGTTGCTTCGAGCATCGGACCTGGGCCACAGATGTACAAATGGCGTGAATCGCCGGGCTCACCAAGAACCTCTTTGAGTTTGGCACCGGTCTCGTCGGGGCTCAGCCCTTTGTGAATGTTGAGTGCGCCTGCAAATTCACCGATTTCACGCTTGAACGCCACATGAGCATCGCTTTGCACAAAGTAGTGAAATTCAAAACTCAAACCTTGCGAGTTCAGGGCTCGTGCCATGGCTACCATCGGTGTTACACCAATGCCGCCAGCCACAAAGATCGTGTGCACCGCATCTCGTCGCAGCGGGAAATTGTTGCGCGGCGCCGAAATCGCCAGAACGTCGCCCTCATTCACGCTGTCGTGGATCGTGACAGAACCACCCCGGCTATCCGGTTCGCGTTTCACACCAATCGTGTAGTGGTCTGTTTCGCCCGGCCCGTTTGTAACGGAATACTGCCTGACCAACCCGTTTTGGAGGTGAAGGTCCAAGTGCGCGCCAGGTTGGAATGTCGGCAACTGGCCTTTGATCGCTTCCAGCCGCAGGCTTGCGATGCCCTCTGCCGTCATTTCCTTTTTGGCGACAGTCACACGCAGGTCCGCCTTGCGGCCATCCGAACTTATTGCAGGAATGTCGACCAAATCTGGTGACACTTTCGCAATCACGGGCTCATAGGCAGGTGGTGCGTCTTGCCCAGCCGCAATCGCCTCGATCTGAGTGCGCATTTCCTGCATCAGCCAACTATGCTGCTTTAGAAGCACTATCTGCTGATCGCCGGTCAGGGCTTGGTTGAACAATCCGCGCATGACGGAATGGTTGCTATCAACAGGTTGAACAAAAATCCTGACAGTCGCTCCCTTTGTATCAGTAATGGTGACGGAACCATCCGCATTTTTCAGTCCAGAGCAATTGTCACTCCAAGAGTAGTTGAGCAACTGATCTTCTACCAAATCTCGCGGAGCAATCAACGGAACAGGACGCAGCACAGTTGACTGCTCAAATCCGTCGAAATTCGGCAAATCCCCTGTGGCCTCTTCGCCAGACCAAACCAGCCCGTGCATTTCTTGCGTAGGATAAGTGTTGTTGCAGATGGTGCGCGAAGGTGCATCTGCCGGATGAGCTGGAATATACGTGCAGCCGGCTGTCCGGTTCGCATAACGCCAGCCGTGATACTGACACTTTAGTTCCTTGCCATCATTGATCCCGATGGACAATCTGACACCGCGGTGCAGGCAGCGGTTTTCCCAGACGTTTACGTAACCATCATCAGCGCGCCAAACGGCGAACTCTCGCCCCAGCAGCTGCGCCTGATACACATGGCGTTTCGGCAGATCCGAGCTTGATGCAATCGGATACCAATTCCTTTGCAGGTCGGTAGTCATATTGATTTCCCTGTTGTTATTTCGGTCACGCTGCTGCTGGAATTACGCCATAAGTAATCCCTTTCCCAGTCAGCCACCTGCGGTAGGCTATTGCGGATTTATCCGCGCGAATGGGCGTTTCTGCCCGAGGATCAAGCGGCAAACGTTTTGGGTATTGGTTTTCCAAAATTGGTTTGTCTTGACCAAATATGGTCTGCTGAAACAACCGGATGTATGTGTCATCGTTCGTGTCATCCAGTAGGCACAAAAGCATATGCACCCGTAGCGTTTCTTCAGTGATCGGCTGGATGAAGATAGCGATTGCGTCCATACGCTTTGGATCAGTGGGGTTGGATTTGTACAGTACCGCGCAATATGGGTGGGGAACACGGTACACGTAGTCCACGTCCATTCCTCCGCTCGCAACGGCCGCAGCCATTGGTTGCCAGAATTTACAGTTTGTCGCTAAGATTTCATCGCGCTCTTTCGAGACTTCGACAAAATACTCCTTCACTTCTGTATGGGGCTCGGCGCCTAGAATATCAGTATGAACATAAGGAAAATGTCCCATATCGAGAAAATTTTCAACCAAACGCGGCGCCGAGGTTCTGACGCCAAAACTTGCTGCGTGAATATTCCTGCGATCACTTTCATCGTATTCGGGTATTGCGAATATGTCATTTGTGGGCGATCCCAACGAAGTCCAAAAATAACCATAGCGCTCCACAACAGGTAACGGAGTTTCGGACTCATTGCTGCCTGCCGGGCCGCCATAGGCCCATGCGTTGATGTTGCCGTTGACGGTACGAGTGAACGCAATTGGATTGTCAAGCAGGATAGAATGTTCAACTTTCCCAAATTTAACATCATCAATTGGTGCGATCGCATACCAAAGATTTAGTGCCACTGGGTCTTTGCATGTTAAAGTAGACAAAATTTCGCCCTCGAACTAAGGTTAACTTGCTGGAATTGCGCCGTAACTTACCGCGTGATCGCGCAACCAACGACGATACATTATCGCGACTTTATCGGCTCGAATGGGAGTTTCGGCACGTGGATCAAGTGGCAAACGTCGCGGCACTTGATTTTCCAAAATTGGTTTGTCCTGAGCAAATATGAGCTGCATAAACCAGCGTATATCAGACTCAACCATCCCCTCTTTGATGTAACAAAGCATATTGTGCACAACGCAGCTGTCTGGGCCAACTGGCTGTATGAACAATACGATATAATCCATCCGATCTTCATCGAGCGGGTTCGTTTTGTACAAAGCGACGATGTACGGTCGATAAACCCTATACTTGTACTCAACCTGGATACCGCCCGAAGCGGTTGGAGAAGCAACCGGTTGGTGAAAAAAGCATTCGGTTGCGATTATTTCGTCGTCATCTGTGAGCTCAACCTCATAAGGAGCCACTTCTGTATGCGGCTCTTCACCGAGCCATCCAGTGTGGACAAACGGGAAATGGCCCATATCAAGAAAGTTTTCCACCACCCTAAGCCCAGAAGTCTTCACTGGGAATGAGCCGCCGCTAACGATATAGCGATCTTCTTCGAACGCTTCTGGAATGTGAAGAATATCCCTCGACGGTTGACCAAGGCAGGTCCACACAAATCCGTATTGAGTTTTCACCGGAAGAGCGCGGTTGTCGCCTAGGACAACAACCTCAAACTCATTCTCGCCTTTTTCCGCAACAAACAGATCGCATTCAAACAATGATGTTCTAAGCGATCCAATTGCGCGCAACTGGTCGATATCTGCGACAACGTGCCAATCATCGAGCAAGATTCGATCTTCACATTTCATGTCGCGCTCCGCAGTTGAGATTGAATTTCCCATATCGTTAAGCAATATTAAAAAATTGCATAGCAATTATATCAATAAAGACTTTCAAAATAAGAATGATAGTAGAACAAAATAGTTCGCATTAGTGTCGAAGCCGAACATATGAGCGCAAAATTCACTGCAATTACTCGCGCTTGTTGGAAATTTTGGGGTCAATCGAAGGGACGCGCCAATAGTATGGGAAGCCGAGCAGACAACTTATCAAAGGTTATGACGCGGGCAATTATCGGGAAGCATCTGCTGCCCGGTTGCAAATTGCGGGAACAAACATTGGCTGACCTATTCAATGTAAGCAGAGCTGTCGTGCATCAGGCATTGATCCGGCTAAGTGAAGATGGGTTGGTGACAATGGAGCGAAATCGCGGCGCGTTTGTCGCGAAGCCCTCATTTCGAGAAGCATTGGAAATCTACGACACTTTGACAATGCTGGAGCAAGGTATAGCTGCGCAACTGGCAGGCCGACTTGACGCGAAAGGTTGGGATGAATTGCGTCAATATGCAGAGCGCCAACATAAAGCCATCGAGGCAAACAATGATGATCTGGCGAACGAGCTTGGCCAAGGATTCCACGAAGTGCTTGTTCGTCTCTCTCGAAATACAGTGGTCCAACAACTTCACGCCCAACTAACCAGACGGACAGCGCTTCTGCGTTCATTGGTCAGTTCGCGATTTGACTTTTGTGGCCTGCTCAATGACCATTTCGAGTTGGTCGACCTATTGGAAGCTGGGAAGGTTTCGGAAGCACAGGAATTGATAGCCCGGCATCACAACGATGTGGTTAAGGGCTACTTGCTAGATGAAGAAATCGAGCAATCGGTAAGTGTGAGAGAGGCGCTAATGCCATTCTTGAAGCAATCGGATGCAGCGTAACTCATTCAATAAAAAACAGACGCAAACTGCATCCAGCAACTAAACTCAACATGACAGGGAGTTACTAAATGAAACGCGCAACACGTAGAGATATTCTAAAGTATGGAGCAGCGGCTGGCTTAGCAACTGGGTTGTCCGGTTTTCCGGGGATTACTCGTGCTAGCGAGAAGCTTAAAGTGGGTGCTGTTTATGTATCCCCAGTGTCTGAGATAGGTTGGACCAAGCAACACAGCTTAGGTGTCGATGCAATTAAGGAAGAGTTTGGTGACAATGTCGAACTTACGGTTATCGACAACATATTCCGGCCCCAAGATGCGGAGCGAGTATTCCGTGAGTTGGCGGGTTCGGGAAATGATCTAGTTTTCGGGACTAGTTTTTCTCACGGAACCCCAATGCAAAAGGTGGCGCCACGCTTCCCAGACACGATTTTTGAACATTGTTCTGGAATCAAACACCTGGAAAACCTCGGTACCTTTGAAGCGAAATATTTTGAAGGTACTTATGTGGCAGGTGTCGCCGCTGGTCATGTATCAAAATCAGCTAAGATCGGCTTTATTGGCGGGTTCCCCATACCTGACATTGTCGGTCCGGCAAATGCACTATTGCTGGGCGCTCAAAGCGTTAATCCCGACGTCACATGCAACGTGATTTTCTTGAACTCCTGGTTCGATCCTGGAAAAGAAAAAGAGGCTGCTAACACGTTAATTGCGCAGGGATGCGACGTCATCTGCTCGATGACAGATACTGCTACGGGAGTTCAGGTGGCTGGTGAAAACGATGCCTGGTCTGTTGGATACGCGAGCGACATGGCCAAGTTTGGTAATGGCAAACATCTAACAGCATTCACACTAAATTGGGCTCCGGTTTATGTTCAAGCCGCGCGCGATGTCGTCGCCGGAACGTGGCAGACTTCTGAACGCTGGAATGGACTTGCCGAAAATGTGGTCCAAATGTCTCCTTACAATTCAGAACTTTCGGCAGAAGTGGTCGCTGCCTTGGATAAAGCTCAATCTGACATTGTTTCAGGTTCCCTGCACCCGTATGCGGGCGAACTAAAAGATCAATCTGGTGCGGTTCGAGTTGAAGCTGGATCTGTCTTGCCAGTAGGCGATATCCGCGGATTTAATTGGTTTGTTGAGGGTGTAATTGGCAAATTAGGCTGATCATTTAACTCAAACAGGAACGGTTGTCCTCTGTGTATGTATTATGAGGGCAACCCAAAAATATGGGAAGCGCGCGATGGCTCCTCGATTGGAACTTCGTGGGATAGGGAAATCCTACCCAGGTGTGATTGCGAATGACGATATTTCTCTATCAGTGTTGCCAGGTGAAATCCACGCAGTGCTAGGAGAGAACGGCGCTGGCAAAAGCACGTTAATGAAAATTATCTACGGTGCGACCCATGCGGATTCGGGCCAGATCTATTGCGACGGGAAAGAAATCTTTGAGCACGGCCCGGCCCAATCACGCGAATTGGGCATCGAGATGGTTTACCAACACTTTGCTCTGTTCGAGTCTATCACGGTTGTTGAAAATATTGCACTTTCAATGCCGGGTAAGCTTGATTTGCTGAATCTTTCAATGCGTATCACGGAAGTTTCGGAAAAGTATGGTTTACCGATAGATCCAAACCGACTTGTGCTTTCTCTATCTGTAGGGGAACGACAACGTGTGGAAATAGTTCGCTGCCTTTTGCGAAACCCAAAGTTGCTAATATTGGACGAGCCGACTTCGGTATTGACGCCACAGGCCGTGCGCAAGCTCTTTGAAACTTTAAGACTGCTTGCCGATGAGGGGTGCAGTATTCTTTACATCAGTCACAAGCTCGATGAAGTTCGTGAATTGTGCCATGGTGCGACAGTTTTGCGCGGTGGGAAAGTTACTGGAGAAGCTGATCCTCGTCAGTCTACATCCGCAGAATTGGCCCGAATGATGGTTGGCAGCGAGCTGCCTGAAATGATGGTTGAACCCGCGGAGCTTAGCGATTTGCCCATCATTTCGGTTCAAAATCTCCATATGGAATCTGAAAACATTACTGGTACCTCGCTAAAGAATGTGAATCTAGAGGCGTTTGGTGGTGAAATCATCGGAATTGCTGGCGTGTCTGGAAACGGTCAAAGCGAACTTGCAGCTGCTATTAGTGGCGAACGCATTACCAACGCAGCGGAAGACATAATTTTAGAGGGCCGGCCAATCGGGCACCTCGACGCGGGACGCCGCCGAGACCTTGGATTAGGATTTGTACCAGAAGAACGTTTAGGTCGGGGCGCCGTTCCACCATATGAACTGTCAGAGAATGCGCTGTTAACTGCCCACCGAAAGGGGATGGTCCGTCGAGGGATGGCAGACCGAAAAATGGCAAAGAAGTTTACATCAGAGATCATAGAAAAATACGATGTTAAGGCGAGCGGTCCCGAGGCGAAGGCGCACGGATTGTCTGGCGGCAACCTGCAAAAATTCATCATGGGTCGTGAAATCGAACTAGGCCCAAGAGCGTTACTTGTATCGCAACCGACATGGGGTGTTGATGTTGGAGCAGCTGCGTACGTCCGGCAAACTCTGATTGATCACAGTCGCTCAGGGCAGGCTGTAATAGTCATTTCGGAAGAGTTAGAAGAGCTATTTGAAATTTGTGATCGATTGTATGTGATCTGTGATGGAAAATTGTCCCAATCCCTGAAGCGTAGCGAAACCAATGTTGAGGAGGTCGGCCTGTTGATGACCGGAATTGGCAATGCAGCTCAGCCAGATGCTGAAACATACGAGGAGGCCGAAAATGTTGTTTAAGATTGAAGCGCGAGCTGAGCCTTCGCGTCAGATGGCCTTGGCGGCTCCTCTGATCGCAACTGGACTGACTTTGGTTTTGAGTTCTGTGTTTTTTTTGAGTTTGGGCTTGAATCCATTTGTCACGCTTTATGCGTTCTTCGTGCAACCGCTGACGTCCTTAAACGGTGTTTCTGAATGGCTATTGAAAGCTTCCCCACTCATATTGATCGCATGCGGACTGGCGGTCGGCTTTCGAGCAAACGTTTGGAACATTGGCGCCGAAGGACAGTTAGTCATGGGTGCTATTGCCTCAGCAGGGGTAGGCCTGTTTGCTCCATGGCAGGAAAGCCTATTTCTATTACCATCAATGGTTCTGGCAGGGATTTTAGCGGGCATTTTCTGGGCTGCAATTCCTGCATTCCTAAAAGATCGGATGAACACCAATGAAATACTAGTCACATTGATGCTGACCTACGTGGCAACACTCTTCCTATCGTGGCTTGTTCATGGGCCCTGGCGTGACCCTGAAGGATTTAATTTCCCCCAAACTGCGCTCGTACCTTACGAAGGAATGTTTGGAGTATTTGACTACTCTTATCGTTTGAATACTTCGATCTTTTTTACAGCTGTAGTCGTAGTGATTACTTGGTTGTTCACGGATCGTAGTTTCCTCGGTTACAAAATGTCTGTGGGTGGCGTAGCCCCTGCGGCTGCTCGCTTCGCTGGGTTTAAAAGCTCTGCATCTATCTGGATCGGGTTGACGGCATCGGGTGCCGCTGCTGGCCTCGCTGGCATGATGGAACTATCGGGACCGTTAGGACAACTATCTCCCCAAATTTCCCCAGGATACGGATTTGCCGCAATTATCGTTGCATTTGTTGGGAGGCTGAATGCTTTCGGAATTGTATTGGGAGGACTGCTGTTGTCGCTCTTGTATCTTGGTGGGGAAACTGTCCAGTTGTCGCTCGGCTTACCATCTTCCATTGCATTGATTTTTCAGGGAATGTTGTTGTTTTTTCTTCTGGCAAGCAATTTCTTGATTAACTTTCGCATCCGTAAACTTTCGGTGAGGGCTAACTAATGGACCTGTTCATTTCAATGTTCACTGCAACGATTATCGCTGCAACTCCCTTGATTTTTGCTGCCTTGGGGGAACTAGTCGTCGAAAAGTCAGGTGTGCTTAATCTTGGAATTGAGGGAATGATGCTAATCGGAGCGGCATTTGGTGTTTGGGTGCACTTTGCGGGGTTCCCAATGATTTTGGCGCTACTCGTTGCGGTGCTCGCCGGTGCGGTGGCGTCACTTTTGTTTGGTGTGCTCGCACTGACATTCATGACCAACCAATATGCCGCCGGATTAGCCCTAGCTATTTTTGGTGCCGGAGTATCTGCATTTATCGGGAGGGGATTCGGGAGTACGCCCGTGGATGCGATCAAATCTATTCACATTCCTGGCTTGTCCGACATCCCTGTACTTGGTGAACTATTCTTCCAATACGACCCGTTGGTGTATCTGTCCTTCGTAGCTTTCGGATGTGTAAGCTGGTTCCTTTATAAAACTAAAGCGGGATTGGCGCTTCGCGCCATAGGTGAAAGTCCAGATTCAGCTCATGCGATTGGGTACGAAGTAATCAAGATCCGTTACTTGGCTGTAATGTTTGGCGGCGCAATGGCCGGTCTTGGCGGTGCATATCTATCACTTGTCTATACACCGCTTTGGGTGGAGAACATGACAGCGGGTCGAGGTTGGATCGCGTTAGCTTTGGTTGTCTTTGCCGCATGGAGACCAAAACGTGTAATTTTTGGCGCTTGGTTGTTCGGCGGAATGACTATCTTGCAGCTGCAAGGGCAAGCGATTGGGCTCGAAGTTCCATCTGAAGTGTTGTCTGCTTTGCCATACCTTGCAACAATCGCGGTGCTGGTAATGATATCTCGAAACCGTCAGGCCATGGCACTAGATTTTCCTGTTTCGCTCGCGAAGCCTTTTAGACCAAAGGGTTAGAAGTTCGAAGGTCCCGTTGTTTGTTCATCTGTCACTCCGCAGGGTGGTGCCATTTGTGGATGGTTCTTGCGTTACAAAGGCAAATGTCAATTGATTGAGATCTTTATGGATGGTGGTCTATAGTACGGCCAATTTGCGACACGCGTCTGACAGCTGGCCTTAATGAAGCACGCGAACCGGGTCCCTATCAGACCAACGAGATTTGAAACACTGACAACACCTTGGGTTATCCCAGTTGCGGTTCCAATTGATCATCATCACCTACATCTGCCTTTGCAACTTTCGACGATAGCCATTGGCTGCAGCCGGTTTTAGATCATATAGACGAAACGGCTTTGAAGCTTTCACCTCTGGTCAGCATGGCCTAAGTAGAAAGAACGAACGCACAGATGGCTTTCGATCCAAAATAAACTTGATTACTTTTCGCTTATTTCGAGTTTTAGCTGTGGCATCCAAAACAACAACATCAATGTCTTAGCCCCCTAAAACTGTGCCACTACTTGAGTGTTACAGAAGGAACGAGGGATGGCTCGAAAACGGTATTCGGATGAGGATGCGCTGAAGATATTGCGCGAGATTGATGTGCACCTGCACG
>NZ_JBXVVI010000039.1:0-9002 GCF_057219155.1 Roseovarius sp. YIN77 | reverse complement strand
TCGGCCATTCATCGATCACGATGACAATGGATGTCTACGGTCACCTCTTTGAGAATCCTGAGGAGGATGTCGCGTTGTTTGAAAAGCTGGAAAGTGATCTACTGGCTGCATAAGTTCAGTCGGATTACTAAGCCAAGTTCAAGCCGGGGCCGGACCAGCCTCGGCTTTGGTTTTTCAAAAGGGATTATTGGATGCATTCGCTGATCGTGTTAAGAATGGGCGGGGGGAATGATCATGGATACATTTCTGCTGGCAGGTTCGGTCCTTGGGGCATGCATTGGTTTGTTTCACATGTTGAGTGTGTTTTCAACGCGATGGGGCCAACCGGGACTTAGCAAATCGAAGACCATCTGGCAGGGCATTTGGACCTGGGGTTTATGGACGCTCTTTGGCGCCTATGTTTTAGCCTTTTGGTTGATAGGCGCGATTTGTATGGGCCTGTCGCGACTTTCAGGTAATAAGCGCGGTGCAGCATGATCACCACGGGCATCAAAAGTGCGGTCATTATTGGAGCTGGCGTCTCAGGGCTCGCGACAGCAAAGGCTCTCCGGCAAAAAGGGATCAACTGCACCATCTACGACCGCAATCCAAAGCTGGGCGGCGTATGGGCCGACGGATATCATGGATTTGGCGTGCAAATTCCAAAGGATCTCTATCAATTCCCCGACTACCCGATACCTGAACATATCCCCCACTTCACTCCGGGGCCCGAGTTTCAGAACTATCTCGAAGGCTATTGTGACCATTTTGGCATTCGGGACAGTTTGCAGTTGGGTACATGCGTGACCTCAATTGAACGCTTGGCAAACGGATGGCAGCTCGAAATCAGTAAAGGCGACAAAGTCGAGGCGGTAGAGGCTGACTTGGTGGTGATTGCAACCGGCCTTTATTCCGAAACCCCTCAGATGCCGGATATCGAGGGACAGGATCAGTTCAACGGAGAAATACTTCACAACAGTCAGGTGAAAGATATTGAAATGCTGCGTGGCCGCCGTGTGGCTGTCGTTGGTTATGGCAAAAGCGCATGTGACATTGCCGGCGCAGCGATCGGTGTTGCTGACAAAGTAGACTTGGTGTTTCGCACCGCACATTGGCCCGTTCCCAGGAAACTGCTTGGTCTGCTGCCATTTAAGTGGGGAATGCTGACACGGCTGGTTGCGGCAATGATCCCCCCTTATGTAAGACCAACACCAATCGTTCGCGCCTTGCACACAATAGGTTATCCGCTGCCCTGGGTATTTTGGCGGATTGTCGAATTGTTACTGCGTATACAGCAAAAGCTGGATACCAAGATCGCCAATGGCAAGAATTTAGTCCCAGAGCACCCGATTGAGTTTGATGCTTATTCAGAAGTGACAATGGTTCCGCGCCCAGGATTTATCGATAACATTCGGAATGGACAAATTCATGCACATCGCAGTGGGCTGAAATGCTTTACCGATCACGAACTCATCTTGGACGATGGGGATGCACTGCAAGTTGACTGCGTTGTTTTTGGAACCGGATGGAAAACCGGATTTGGTTTCTTATCTGAAAGCCTACGAACGACCCTCGGGCACGGCCCAGACGGAATTTACCTTTACAGACATATGTTGCACCCTGACGTAGAAAATCTTGCATTTGTCGGTCGGGCGTCATCGTTCATGAGTGTAACGACTTTTGCACTTCAAGCGCGTTGGCTTGCCGAAGCAGTTGCAGGGAATGTTGCTCTTCCAACAAAGGACGACATGAGCGCTTCAATCGCCGCCCTTAAACATTGGAAGGAATCCTGGATGCCAGAAGGGCCTGCGCGTTCGGCAACACTGCTGTTACACATGGCCCCTTACCATGACGAACTCCTTATGGATATGGGGTCTGATCCTTTGCGAAAGCAGGGAATTCTTGCCCCGTTAAAAGAGCTTCTTGTACCGTATCAAGCAACAGATTTTCGCGATGTAGTTTAAAGCGACAAAACGAATGCAGCACGCGAAATGAAATCATATCTGCTCAATGCCAACTATAGAACTTGAGTTGGTTTTTTAGATCTGAAAGCAGTCAATCTTTGCTAAAAAATATGGCGTTTCCAATGGATTATGATTCCGCTGCTCTAACCACCTGAGCTACTCCGCCAAACCGAGTGTGGATTTATGGGAGGGTGAAGTAGGCGTCAAGGGGGAAAGTGCACCTATGCCTTTGGCGAGGTTCATATCGCCAACATTGACCAATGAGTTCTTCGATCAGGTTGTAAGCAATCCCATCTTTCTTGCTTTTGCGGTCGCTTCGCTTCTGTTGGACACGTCCAATTTTGCCAAAATCGCAGACACATGGTGATCTACGGTTTTGGCCGATACAAACAACCGTTCACCGATCTCTGCATTTGTCAGGCCGTGGTTCAAAAGTTGAAGCACATCCATTTGCCGTTTTGTTAAACCGACCGGGTTGGCCTGAGTGGAACCACGAGGTTTTGAAACCGTAATTTCATGTCCCTCAGACCGCATCTTGTCACGCACGCGCTCAGCAACTGGGTCAGCATCCAAAACTGTCAATATTTGTAATGATCTGTTGCGGTCTTCGCCATCACCCTGGGCCAGAACCAATGCCTGTTCGTACTTTGCCCCGCGCTCATTCCACGCACTTGCCGCCGCATTCAGATTGCCAGAGAGTTCTTCGCGAAACTCGGGCAACACGATCTGTTGAATTTCATTTGACGAAAACGCGTGTTCTGGGCAAAGCCGTTTCAGCCAACACATTGCACCCGCGACATGGTTGGGTTCCTGCGCTCTATTAATGACTTTATGCAAATAAGAGATCGCATATTCCATATCTTCCAAACCCAGCCACGCGCGTTCCGCCATCAGTTGGGCGAAAGCGACCAACCTCTGCATTTCCTTTGATTTGGCAACGAATGCTTTGACATATTGCAGTGATTGTTTTGCACCTTGTCGCCCTGTTCGGCTGCCGATCAACGCGACCGTACGCGCCATAGGAAAATATTCATGTGCACTGTTCGATCCGATGGTCTGCTCGTCAATTTCGCTTTTCAGTTCAGTCCAAGCGTCGTCCCATCGGTCGGTCATCAGATCAATCAACACCAATGTTCCTCGAATATAACTTCGATACCCCGGCAGCTCATTCCTGGTGCAATAATCGAAACACTCCATTGCAATCGCGCGGGCATTCTCAAATCGGTGTCGATCGAATTCAACGTAGCAACGGTTCGTCAACGCTCTGACGGAATGCTCTGGATTATTGATTTTCTGAGATATCACTAAACTTTTGTCGAGATTAGATTTTGCCTGTTCAAAATCTGACCAAATTTGCGCCATTCCCAGATTGTTCAGCGCATGTGCTTTTACTTCTTGGAACCCGTGCTCATCTGCAAGAGCAATCGCGCGAGTGGCATGTTCCGCAGATGTGGTGTGATCATAGTTGAGGACCGAAAGCTGAGCCAAATTAGAATGAGCCATTGCCAATTCCCAACCACTTTGGTTGCCTAAAATTCGCAGCGCATTATTAGCATGATTTTCTGCCTCTACTGTCGCCCCGATGAACCATAAAAAACGTGACAATCGACGATGACTGTCGCCTTCGTTTTTCGTGTTCCCGGATGCCTTGTACAGTTGTAGCGCCGTTTGCTGCAGTTCGATTGCGTTGTCGTAGTTTCCAGACATTGCGTTCGCCTGAGCAGCGTTCCGATACAGTTCTGCGGGCAGAGACGCCGCGATTCCGTGTTCAATCGCGACTTGAAAATGCTCTGCTGCCTCGCGAAATGAATTCAATTGCAGCGCTTCGTCGGCCGCCAGTGGTGAGTATTTGCGAACGGCCTCTACATTATCTGCAGATCGAGCATGGTGGAGATACCTCGCGTTTGTGATGTCATGCTCAGCTTTCAGGAGAGAAAACAATGATGCATGAAGATCTTTGTGTTTCTGCGGAGTCAAATCCATTTCGACAGACTGCCGGGCTAATTCATGGCGGAAGGCAAAATGAGTTTCACTCTCATTGATTAACCCTTTGGCAACCGCTTCGGCAGCCCCAGATTGCTTGCCATCTGAGAGCAACAAAGCAATCATTTTTTTCTCTGCATGGTTTGGAAAGACTGCGACGTGCTTCACAAATTCCTGCGCTTCTGGTGAAAGGCCGCTAACTCTATTCAGAACTGCATCCTGGACGCTTGTAGGAACACCCCTGCCATCGATCTGAAGGAGTTCAGTCGCATAGAAGGCGTTGCCTCCTGACGCTTCAAATATCGCTTTTGGGTCTTTACCAGCTGCGACTGCCAGATGGTGAATTGTCTCGCGGCGCAGCGGTTCCAATGCCAGACGCTTCACTTGGCTGGCTGTTGAGCCGTCCAAGATGCTTCGCAAACGTGCTTCGGTCAAGTCGCCTTCAACACGACCGGTTATAATCAACATTATTCGGGAACTTTGAAGCCGGCGGACAAGAAATCGCAGAAAATCAGTCGTCGCATCATCCGCCCAGTGGACATCTTCGACAATTACGATTGAGGGATCTGCCTCGTTCGCGAATACTTCCAAAGCAGACGAAAATATTGCCATACGTGAGCTGCCGGACAAAAGTTCAGCGCTAATTTGCCATCCCGATTGCCTGGCAATGTCCCAAAGCGGTCCAAGCGGCTCGGCGATGGACAGGTTTTCACAGGCCCCGCGAAATATTTTGGCGGAACCCAAGATTGTGCGTTCAAATTCAGATATCAACGCTGTCTTTCCTGCACCTGCCTCGCCAGAGATGATAACTGTTTTGCCTTCGCCTGACATCACGCTGTCAAAGCTCTCCCGCAGGCTCTGAAGCGAATCTTCGCGATCAAACAGGCGATACGCCATCCCTAGGCAATTCCTCTCGGCATTCGGCGGTAATAGGGAGACTATTACGCTTACCTAGAGAATATATAGGAAAATGGGGAATGTAAGGCTGAAATTTGGGGAGAGAGGGGCTTGAAATTAGGGATATCTCCCGAAGATCACAACGCAGATTTTGCACACACTAATCTGGCATTCACGCAAATGGAGATGCCAGATGTTTAAACTTAACAATATCCGATTTCGCAAAAAACCACATAACTCGGAACTTGAAGGCGCGGCATGGGGAAACTTGCCGGAAAATTATGCCGATGCGCCGCGCGAGATACGCGCCTCACATCGAACCAGAAATACGTCGCCTTCGTCCGACCCAAGATTCACAAGTTTTGGCTACATGAGATAAGTTGATGCATCGTGGCTCAGAAACGCATTCTGAGCCACTTCGCTCAATGCGAGTATGGACCCTGGAGGGGCGCGTAGGCGTCAGGGGGAAAGTGTGGGGCAATGGAGTTGAAGCGATAGTATTCTGAGGGATTATATTCATACGCTTGAAACTGAGACACCTCACGACTCAACACTGTTGATAAGTTTCTTGGTCATTGCCGGATCAGCAAACACCCAAGGATCAAAGTCGCGAAACTCAAATGATGGATATGAAGCATTCAACTGATCCAAAGAGTTTGCTGTTACTTTTTCATCTTTGCAAAGTTTAGCCGCTATCGCCATGCCAATTAGATTTTGGGGTAGTGATGGCGCCAGTGAATTTGCAAGAGAGAAGCTCTTGAACGCCTCGTCATGCAACCCCTCAACACACTGCACAAGACCCAGATCGCGTGTGTAAAGATGCCGGTAAGGATAGCCTGGATCACATTCAGCAGCGCGAGAAGCAAATCTGGAAGATTCCTCAACCTTCCCTTGAAACAATTGCACCTGCCCCATCAAGTCGATTGCGTGGTAATAGTCAGGGTTCAGATCCAGTGATGCTCGTGCTTCTGAATCAGCTGCGTGAAGATCTTTTTTCACGTACAATAGATAGTTTCCGTTGACGAGATGAACAACTTCGCTTCCGGACTTTAACTCCAACGCCCTGCTGATCAGAGAATGTGCTTCTTCTCCCTCTGTGTGACTTACACCTTGCCATTCAAAGATTCTGGGAATTGTCATCAGATTGAAGCTCAGCATGGTCATCGCCATCCAATTCTCTGGCTCCACTTCCAATATATTCCGCAAAGCTGCGCGTGCATTTTTCCAGCTTTGAATTTGTGGAACGAAGTGCAATCGCATCGCGAAATTCAGAAGCTCACACACGCTCATGTCATCCAAAGACTGGGTGGCAAGTTTTTCTGACATAATACTCGGCAGCCTTATGCGCACTGCACCCACGACCTTGGTGACAAAGCTATCTTGAATTTCAAATGCGTCTTCGTTGACTTCATCAAATCTGTCAGACCAGGCCACGTTTCCATCACGAAGGTCGGAGAGACTTGCACTTAAGCGCCACTTCTCGCCAAAGCCCCGTAGCGATCCACTTACAGAAAAGTCCGCGTCGTTCATCTCAGAAACCAGTATAATGCCACTTTGTCGCGCAAACGCCGTGGATATATCTTCCGCAATGGCCTCAGCTATTTCCCGTGCTTCTTCATTTGCCCCCTTGAATGGCGAAACAAACACCCGAGCCTTTCCGTCTGATTTGGTGCTTTGGAGTAAGGTTTCCAATGGTCGCTGCTTTGAAGAAATCCCAGATCTCGGTGTTTGTGATGATCTCCTTAAACGCGCATTTCGGACCTCTGAAATTAACGCAATGGTCTCAGAATCTGGCTCAACACCGAGCTCGGATGATAATACGCCCTGTAGTTTCGCGAACTGGCCCAGCGCGGCGTCCAAACGATTTTGTTTTTGGTAAGCTCTAATTAAGATGCGGTGGACATCTTCCCTCAAAGGATCATTCGTCAGCAAAGCATGTGCTGTTTTAATAACATCATCATACTTAAGATCTTCGCTGTATCGCTGGCAGAGTTTTACCATACACGCCGAATACGCCGCATGGATCGCACTGCGTTCACCGTCAATCCAACGATCAAACTCTGGTGTTAAAGATCCAAACCCATCAAGAAAATCACCTCGGTATATCTCTGTCAGCCGTTCAAGGGAGTTGGTGTCATCCGATTTTAGCAGTGCATAGAATTCTCTGACGTCCGTTTCAATCTCACCCCGTTTCAGTCTTAGGTGTACCTTGTCAGTTTCCAACGCCGCAGCCGCAGGTCCGAGTGACTTACGGATCATTGTAAGCGACTGCCTCAGGCTGCCTTTGGCTTGATCTTCTCCACTATCGGGCCACAGCAATCCTCTGACAGATTCACGAGGAATATCGTTTCCGATGTGTTGTGCGAGATAGACAAGTAACGCGACACATTTACGAGCGCCAACCTTGATCTGACCATTTTCACCGGCGATGGACACCGGTCCAAGCATGCTCAATCTTACCTTCGGCAATCGCTGTTTGTCGTTCGTTAGCTTCATTTATAACGCTCTTTTGACGATGCCTGCTCCGGTGGGATGACGGTCGAAATATAGCTTTACCTTATCAACAAATCAAAATGCTAAAGGAACAAAGCAATGTATGATCAAAACCCACTTCTTCACAAACTCAACATCGACGATCTGGCGAAAGACTATCAGGACCAAATGAACCGCAAAGGCAATCACGTTGATCGCCTAAAAGTTTCCACGGTTTTTGCGGCGATCGCCGTTATCGGATTTGCCGTCATTGCCACAGGCTCCAATATTACCTGAATTACCACACCAACTTAATTAAAGCCGCCAAATTGGCGGCTTTAACGATTCATCTCCATCAGTCCCATCAGTCAAACAACTTAGCCAAAAGCGAGTATGGACCCTGGAGGGGCGCGTGGGCGTCTTGGGGGGAAGTAGGAGGTTTGGCATGCGATTGCTTTTCCCGTTACCCCATACTTGATTTGAGCATCTTCGCATTTTGACATTCGTGCATGTTGCAGCATTCTTGATGAGAAGTTGACAGTTAAGCGGACAAAGCGGTCCTAGAGGTGATTAAGAAGACCAAATTCAAAACAACCGAGCGCTCATCGAGAGGACAGTCCTTTGTCCGGTCGTTTTTCCTACGGCGAGGAACGTGACACCGAAAGAAAAATGTTGTCTACATATTGGTGTATTTGAAGTTATTGGGGGAGGGATCGGTGTTAAAGGTTGTCGGATATTTTTTTGCTTTATTCATCTTGGCTGCTTGTATGAGCGATGCGCCGCAAAGCGGAAGAACGGGCAGTACCAATTTCAAATCAGTGAAATGGAATGGCGCGGAACCACATTTCTCCGACGGCGTCTATACATTCACCCCCGGTCCACAAGATTGTGGAGCACAGACTTATGGAGATGGGCGCGGTGAAAGCGATTGCAATGGTGGTCGTATAAGGTCGCAAATTCAAGCGGTGGGTCAAATACCTGTTGGCCGAGAGGTCGAATATAGTTTCGATTTTTGGATACCTGCTGATTTCAGCTATGATGGCGACCGAAATTACCCCGCCCATAGCCGCCTTTTGTTTGCGGAGTGGAAACGTTCAGAAGGTATCAAGAACCATGTTTATGAGATGCTTTTGGAATCCGTACGCGGTGTAACCTTTGAACGAAGAGTTTGTGTGACGCCCTCTGAGTTTGGAAAATGGAATAGTTTCTCGCTCCGTATTAAGTGGTCAACTCAAGATGATGGCTACATGCAAGCATATTGCAATGGCCGCCCAATCTTGGAACGAATGAATACTCAGACGGTTGTTCCACCGGATTGTGCCGCAAGGTATAAACTACAATGCGACCCTTCACGGCAAGTTCCTAGTGCTCCCCTGCTTTGGAGCATTGGGCCGAATTTCAGTGGGTATGGACGTGACTATGCGCAGAAAGGGAAGCGTTCACAATTTGCTCCTTTTCCTAGCGGCGGGATCGAAGTACGTGTTCGAAATCCAGCAATTCGAGCAATCAACTAATGGTCCAGTGATCGCGTGATAGACGCTTAGGGTCGACTAAACAGCTTCGTGTTGAATAGTGACTGCATTGCGGGATGGGGTGGATGGCTCCTGCTTCAACCGGCGTCGCAATGCGCCATAGTGCAGTTGTCATGAACTGCTTATGAGAGGAGCCACCCAATGCAAGTTACCACAATCGGCCTGGATTTGGCCA
>NZ_JBXVVI010000038.1:0-9588 GCF_057219155.1 Roseovarius sp. YIN77 | reverse complement strand
TCACCCCCGTCCCCGGCGGCGTCGGCCCCATGACCATCGCATGCCTCCTGGCCAACACAGTCACAGCATGCTGCCGCGCAAATAACCTACCAGAACCAGAAGGCCTAACAGCCTAAAGGGGGGGGGTCGCCCATCCATTATTGGAAGTTTCGGTGATCCGAGGCGGTTAGCTGCACAGGAAAATCTGGATATCGGCAACATTCGTTCCGGTCGCCCGGGTGAGCAACAGATCACCCGCGGCAGAGAGCGCGGCGTTGCTGTCATTATTTGCGAGTAAAGCGTCCGGGTCTGCACCGGCACTGACAATACGATCCCGGGTTCCGGCGTCCACAACGCCACCAGCAGCCTCTGTCGGGCCATCGCGACCATCCGTGCCGCCGCTTAGAAACACCCAGTTCGCCCCGCCGATTTCATTGATGGCAAATGCCACGCGCAGGGCAAGTTCCTGATTGCGCCCGCCCAGTCCGGTTCCAGTTAAACGCACGGTGGTTTCACCGCCAAAGAGAAGCGCGGTATTCTTGCCTGAGCCCCCAGCTGCGCGAACAACCTCCTTTGCGGCATCTGCGACATCTCCGATCAGTTGGTCCGATACTATTTTGACATTAAAGGACTTTTCAGCCTCCATCGCGGCGGCTTCCAGGCTTTGCCGATTGGATCCAATCAGGTGGTTTTTGGCTGGTGCTGACTGATCTTCATGTGTTGTGGGTGCGGACAGGTGGTCACGAACCGACTTTGGTGCCTCATCCCAAACGCCCGCATCGGACAAAATCCGCCGCGCATCTTCACGGCTACCAATTGGGGCCACGGTTGGCCCGCTGGCCACGGCACGCAAATCATCGCCGATCACGTCAGACAAGATATAGGCACTGACGGGGGCAGGCGCGGCATGGCGCAAAAATCCGCCACCTTTTAACTGGCTTAGCTGTTGGCGGACCAGGTTCATCTGAACGATATCCAGACCGGATTGCAGCAACAACTGGTTGACGGCGGCCTTGTCTGCTAGGCTGACCCCTTCGATCGGGGCGGGAACCAAGGCGGATCCACCACCAGAAATCAGAGCGACGACTTGGTCGCCTGCGGTCGCCGACCGAAGTAAAGAGATGATCTTTTGACCGGCTTTTAATCCATTCTCATCGGGCACCGGATGCGCAGAACGCATCACCGTGGCGCCGGGCACATCCAATTCATTTTCGTAGTGAGTAATCGCAAAAGCGGTGGATGGGCCGGTGACATGTTCCATTGCCTCGGCCAGCATGGCCGGGGCCGCTTTGCCGATCGCGATCAGGATGGTCCGGCCATTGGCTGGCACCGGAAACGGGTCCGATGCCAGTTGTTTGCGTAACGCCAGAGCAGGATCTGCGGCCTCTACGGCCTTGTCAAAAATGGCGCGCGCCTTGGCGCGAAGATCCGTAAGTGTCTGCTCTGTCGTCATAAATCAGCCGCCTGCGATTTGCTTGGCTTTCTCTACCAGAACCTCTGCCTGACGGATAGAGGCATAATCGATCAGACGGCCATCCAGAGAAACGGCACCTTTGCCTGCAGCCTCGGCTTCGGCCATGGCTTCCAGAATACGCTGCGCTTTGGTAATCTCGGCCTCTGACGGCGACATGACTTCATTGGCCAGTGCGATCTGGCTTGGGTGAATGGCCCATTTGCCCTCACAGCCCAAAACAGCGGCACGGAAGGCAGCGGCTTTGTACCCATCCGGGTCAGAAAAATCACCAAACGGTCCATCAATCGGACGCAGACCATTGGCGCGGGCGGCAACGACCATCCGGGCCAGCGCATAGTGCCACATATCACCCCAATGCGTTTCACGGGATCCGTCCGCCAGCGGGTCGGTCAGCACAGCGTAGTTTTCGTTCACGCCGCCGATCACTGTGGTGCGTGCACGCATGGATGCCGCATAGTCCGCGACGCCGAAATGCAGGCTTTCGTTTCGCTTGGACGCGGCGGCAATTTCATGCACATTCTGCATGCCCAAGGCGGTTTCGATAATGTGTTCGAAACCGATCCGCTTTTTATAACCTTTTGCGTCTTCGATCTGGGTGACCATCATATCGACGGCATAGACGTCAGAGGCGGTGCCAACTTTTGGGATCATGATCAGGTCCAGACGCTCGCCGGCCTGCTCTACGACATCGACAACGTCGCGATACATGTAGTGTGTATCGAGCCCGTTGATTCGCACAGACATCGATTTGTTGCCCCAATCAATCTCGTTCAGGGCCTTAATGATGTTCTTGCGCGCCTGCTCTTTTTCGTCAGGTGCAACAGCATCTTCGAGGTCGAGAAAGATAACATCGACATCAGATTGTGCCGCTTTTTCAAACATTTGCGGCTGGGAGCCGGGGACGGCTAATTCTGAACGGTTAAGACGGCCAGGGGCCTGTTCAATCGGAAAGAAGCTCACGGTGTTTCCTCCTTGTTTAGGAAATTCAAGATGGCCCTAAGCAGGAGAGGAAATAATTTCTTGTCAAGAAAATAGATTTCCCGGTACGATTTGTCGCACCTTACCGAGAACTGTGAGAATTGAAGAATGCGGCGATCGCCTGGGTGCGGTTTTTCACCCCCAGTTTGTCGTATAAATTCGACAAGTGAAACTTCACCGTATTGACCGCAATTCCAAGTTCGATGGCCAGCTCTCGGTTGGTCAATCCCTTGCTCAGCGCTTCCAAAATCGCGCGCTCCCGCTTCGACAAAGTGTTCATCGGATTGTCCTGCAAGCTACGAATATCGATGAACGGAAAAACCATTTTACCCTCGGCGACATCGGCACAGACTTGCAGAAGATCCTGCTCCGATCCTGCGTGAGAGGCAAAGCCTGCAGCCCCTTGCGACAAAGCCAGCTTGGGCAAATTTGAATGTGGGTCACCGTAAATCACCACCTTCAGATCGGACTGCTGCTCGTGCAGCACCTCCAGCAAACGGGCCCCGCCGATGATGGGCAGGCTCCATTCGATCACCCCGACCTGGGCCGGGATGCGGGCGATTGTGCCCAAAAACCCCTCGGCCGTGCCGGTGGTGGCGACAACGGAAAAACCGGATGAGGCTTCGAACACCTCGGACATCGCAGACAGGACAAGCGGGTTTCCGTGGCCAAGAATAACCGAAACGGGCCTTTTTGCGTTGTTTTTAACTAATTCGACCATTTTTACCTACCCATTCGTGCGGGAAATTCAGTTTATCATCGGAAACCAATACTTTTAGGCTGGTGATACACCAAACTATTGGATGCCAAAAGCAGGATAAACGGGTGTTGTGAGGTGGCGCAATAGGTATTTTTATCGATCCTGAAAAAGATATCACTGTCAGGAAATAAGCGATTCGCAGCAATCACAGGCAAATCGTTGCAAGAGGAAAGAACTCCGATGTCCAATCCCAACATCTTCCCCAAACTCGAGATTCCGGAAACACTTGCTGCTGGCCCGGGGCCCGGCAACACAGATCCTCGTGTTCTGGAAGCCTTTGCAAATGCTGGTCTGGCCGATCACATGCAGGCCGATGTTTTGCGTGGGATGGTTGAATGCAAACAGATGCTCCGCACGATCTGGGGTACCAAGAACACCTATACCTACGGCGTGGGTGGTACTGGGTTTTCTGCGCTGGATGTGATGTTCAACGCAATCCTGCCTGGCGACAAGGTCGTTGCATTTACCAACGGCACATTTTCCGGCATCGACGGCCTGACCATCCGCATGAAAGCCTCAACTGAGGAAGAACTGGCCGCAAACTCACTGGATCCGCAACCTGCGAGCGTTGTTGTTGTTGAAGTCCCACATGGCCAATCTGTAACCGGTGAAATTGTTGAAACCGCTTTGGCCGAGCACAAACCGAAATGGGCATTTATGGCGCATTGGGAAACAGGTTCCGGCCGGATCAATGATGTTCAGGGCTTTTCTGACGCTTGCACAAAGCACGGTGCACTTGGCCTCGTCGATGCGGTGTCCTCTTTGGGGATCGAGGATTTTTCAATCGACAATTATCCCGGTGTGGTCGGTTGGGCGTCCTGCCCGCAGAAAGGTGTGCTTTGCCTGCCCCTGACCTACGGGCCGGTTAGCTTTTCTGATCGCTATATTGAAGAAGTGAAAAAAGGCGGCAGCCGCTCTTATGTGCATCATCCGATCCTCGAGGCGCGCCATTGGGGCATCATGGACGGTCAGGATGTCGAAAAAGGTGCCTATCATCGCACCCATTCCGGTTATGCTGTCGCGGCCTTTCACGAGGCATTGCGTCTGACCTTGATGCATACCATCGAACAAAAGGCCAAAGACTATGCGCTTCACGAGGCTGCGTTGAAAGATGCGGTCAGCGCGATGGGCTGCGAGGTGACGTCCAATATGACCAGCCTTGTCGTATTGAATTTGCCTGGGGATCTTGCAGGCCGCGAAATGGAACTGGTTCAAAATTGTCGTGGCCGTGGATTTGGCATCTGGCCAACCCTGTCGGCCCCGGTTCAAGTGCGGGTTGGCATTCTCAATCAAGTGACCGAAGGGCAGATTATTAAGATCGTGTCCTTGTTTGGTGACGCAATGAACGAACTCGGTGCTAATGTTGACGTGAATGCAATCTTGTCCCGTTTGAACAACTACTACGGTCAAGCCAAAGCAGCATAAGGAAAGACCATGGATATTCACGAATATCAAGCCAAGGAAATCCTCAGTGATTTTGGTGTCGAAGTCCCGCCTGGCGCTTTGGCCTACAGCCCGGAACAGGCGGCGTATCGGGCGCGTGAACTGGGCGGTGACCTGTGGGTCATTAAGGCCCAAGTGCACGCAGGCGGCCGCGGCAAAGCGGGTGGCGTCAAAATCTGCAAATCCGATCTGGAGATCATGGATGCTTGCGAAGATATGTTTGGCCGCCGACTGGTCACGCACCAGACAGGCCCCGAAGGCAAGCTGATTTATCGCATTTATGTCGAGGGTGGCGTCCCGATTGAACGCGAAATTTATCTGGGTTTTGTGATGGATCGTGCCCAACAGAGGATCATGATCGTTGCCTCTGCCGAGGGCGGCATGGAAATCGAGGAAATCTCTGCAGAAAAACCGGACTCCATTGTCCGTGCCTCTGTGGAACCCGCTGTGGGGCTTCAGGATTTTCAGGCCCGTGAAATCGCATTTGCCCTGGGTATTCCCGGGCCGCTGGTATCGCGTATGGTCACAACCCTGCAGGGTGCCTACAAAGCCTTTCGTGAATATGATGCAACTATGGTCGAAATCAATCCGCTGGTGGTAACGTCTGACAATCGGATCATCGCGCTTGATGCCAAGATGACCTTTGATGACAACGCGCTTTATCGTCACCCCAACATTGCCGAACTGCGCGACAAGAGCCAAGAAGATCCGCGTGAATCGCGCGCCTCTGACCGCGGTCTGTCCTATGTCGGCCTTGAGGGGAACATCGGCTGTATCGTGAACGGTGCTGGCCTTGCGATGGCCACGATGGACACGATCAAGCTGGCCGGTGGAGAGCCCGCCAACTTCCTCGATATCGGCGGGGGGGCAACCCCTGAACGTGTAGCCAAGGCATTTCGACTTGTGACCTCTGACACCAATGTCGAAACGATCCTCGTCAACATCTTCGCCGGTATCAACCGTTGCGATTGGGTTGCCGAAGGTGTGGTTCAGGCCCTTCAGGCCAACCCGGTGGATGTTCCGGTGGTCGTCCGTCTGGCTGGCACCAATGTAGAAGAGGGGCAGAAGATTCTGGCAAAGAGTGGCCTGCCCATTATTCGCGCCACAACATTGATGGAAGCGGCAGAGCGTTCCGTCGAAGCGTGGAAAAACGACACCGCGAACAAACGCTAATCTGAGAGTATTACAATGGCAATTCTACTTGATAACGACTCTCGCGTCATCGTCCAGGGGATCACCGGCAAAATGGCCCGGTTTCACACAGCGGACATGATCAAATATGGCACCAACGTCGTTGGCGGTGTTACACCGGGCAAAGGTGGTGAAACCGTCGAAGGTGTTCCAGTCTTCAATACGGTCAAAGAGGCGGTTGCCGCGACGGGTGCCAATGCCAGCCTGATCTTCGTGCCGCCGCCCTATGCTGCAGACTCGATTATGGAGGCCGCTGATGGTGGCATCGAATACTGTGTTTGCATCACGGATGGTATTCCGGCCCAGGACATGATCCGGGTAAAGCGCTACATGTATCGCTATTCGCGCGAAAAGCGGATGATCCTGACCGGTCCGAACTGTGCCGGAACGATCTCTCCGGGCAAAGCTCTGCTGGGCATCATGCCGGGCCATATCTATCTGCCGGGGAATGTCGGCATTGTCGGTCGTTCAGGTACATTGGGATATGAGGCCGCCGCACAGCTGAAAGAACTTGGTCTTGGGGTGTCTACGTCGGTTGGCATTGGTGGTGATCCGATCAATGGGTCGTCCTTTCTCGATATTATCAAGCATTTCGAGGGCGATGATGAAACCGATCTGATTTGCATGATCGGCGAAATCGGAGGACCTCAAGAGGCAGAAGCAGCGGCTTATATTCAGGAGCATGTCAAAAAGCCCGTCGTCGCCTATGTGGCCGGTCTGACGGCCCCAAAGGGTCGTACCATGGGTCACGCAGGCGCGATCATCTCGGCCTTTGGGGAAAGCGCCAGTGAAAAGGTCGAAATCCTCAGCGCTGCAGGCGTGACGGTGGCCGAAAACCCCGCAGTGATCGGTGAAACAATTGCCAGCGTGCTGAAGTAATCAAGCTGTTTTACGGGCAGCCGGGGGCGTTCGCGCCCCCCATCCCGTGCTTGCAGTCCGGAAAGCGGTGTCGACATTCAAGGCAGAAAGATTTGAACAATGGACAATACGAATCAATCCGCCGCTGACGTTTCGCTTGCCGATCACGACCTTTATGCAGACCGTTTGTACCAACTCATTTGGCAGCTTTGGTCAAATGTCATAGCGCGCCGTGCACCCTCTGTTCCAAGCGACATTGTTACATCCAGCCAATTTACGATACCCGCCGAGGTTAATTCATCGGCCTATCTGCAGGCCATCAGCATTTGGTTTCAGCTGAGAAAAATCGCTGATGACAATATTGCCGTACGTAATCGCCGCGAACAGGAAAAGCAGGAAGGCGGCGTCGCCGGCCCCGGCAGCTTTGAATATGCGCTTCGTCACTCTCCTGATCGCGATCTTGACGATCTGAAAGGTACAATTTCGAGTGTGCTTGTCGGCCCAACCATCACCGCACATCCGACGGAAACCAAGCGTGTAACCATTCTGGAAATCCACCGCAGGATTTATCGCGGGCTGGTGTCGCTGGAAACGGGGCGTTGGGCGCCGTCGGAACGCAAGCGGATCGTGGCTGATATAGAGGCAGAGGTTGACCTGCTCTGGACAACAGGTGAATTGCGGTTGGAACGCCCGGCCTTGTCAGATGAAATTGCGTGGGGGCTTCAGTTTTTCCGCGACTCCATCTTTGACGCGATCCCGCAGGTCAATGAAAACCTCTCTTCCGCGTCGCAAGCGGTATTTGGGAAGAAGCCCAAAATTCACAGACTGTTTAATTTCCACAGCTGGATCGGCGGGGACCGGGATGGCAATCCCAATGTGACGGTTGATGTGACCCGCAACGCCATTGCGCGTGCGCGGCAGACCGCGCGCGAGATGTATCTGGATCATCTGCGGTCGGCCGCGGCCCGGCTCAGCGTCTCTGACGTGATTGTCCCGATGGATGATGATTTGCGCGCTGCGTTTTCCAAGATCGTAGAGCGCAGCGGTCAAGCCAAAGCGCTGCGCGCCCGCCACCCGAACGAACTTTTTCGCCAGGCGTTGTCGGCGATAACTGTGCACCTCGAAAATGACGACTATAACCATATCGACGCATTTTCCGAAGATCTGAGAATAGTCGACAGTGGCTTACGCTCTGTAGGGTCGGAACATCTGGCGCGGCGCTTAATTTTGCCCCTGCGTTGGCGGGCGAAATGTTTTGGCTTCAGAACCTACACGCTGGATATTCGGCAAAACTCGACCGTCACGACCGAGGCACTTCGCGAAATCTGGGCCGCCCGTGGGATTGATTTGACCTATGACTCGCCGGGCTGGTCCAAGCAATTGCGTGATGATCTACGCCGCTCCGATGTCAGCTCCTTTGCGATAGGGGAGTATTCGGCCCAGACGCAAGAGCTGTTGGATCTGTTCAGCCTGATCTGCGAGACAATCAATGGCCCGGATCCAGAGGCTATCGGCCCCTTTATCCTGTCAATGACCCGCTCGGTCGACGACCTTCTTGGTATCTATCTGTTGGCGCGGATATCCGGGTTCGGGTCTGAGACGGTTGAACTTTCCGTGGTGCCGCTTTTTGAAACCATTGAGGATTTGCGCGCTGCACCTGCGATCATCAATGCGCTTTTGGATGTGTCAATCGCACGTCGCAGCATGAAAGCCCGTCGCGGCGGGGTCGAGATCATGTTGGGCTATTCAGACAGCAACAAGGACGGTGGCTATTTCACCTCTTGTTGGGAATTGGAAAAGGCCCAGCGCGATATCAGTGCCGTGTTGCGCGCCAAGGATTTGAAGCCCATATTCTTCCACGGTCGTGGCGGATCGGTCAGCCGGGGTGGTGCGCCAACTGAACGTGCCATCGCCGCGCAACCAGATGGCACCGTGTTTGGGCGCCTTCGCCTGACAGAACAGGGCGAAGTTGTTTCGGCCAAGTATGCCAACAGAGGGGCCGCTGCCTATAATCTGGAAGTCCTTGCCTCCAGCGTGCTCAGCCATACTCTGAACGATGTACCGCCCAGTGCGATCCCGGAACGTGATGAGATTTTTGATGCGCTGGCCGGAATGTCTCAGGCTTGTTATTCCGGGCTACTGCACGCAGACGGGTTTTTGCAATATTTCCAGCAGGCCAGCCCTGTCGAAGAATTGGCAATGTTAAAGATCGGCTCGCGGCCGGCGCGTCGTTTCGGCGCGGGCAGCCTGGATGATCTGCGTGCGATCCCCTGGGTGTTTGCCTGGTCGCAAAACCGGCATCTGATCACGGGCTGGTATGGGTTTGGCTCTGCTATTGAGGCCTTCCGCAAAGTCCGGGGCGCAGAAGGAGAGGCCCTGCTCAAGGATATGTTTGCCCAGTCACGACTGTTCCGCCTGATTGTGGACGAGGTGGAAAAGACCCTGTTTCAGGCCGATATGAACATTGCCGAAGTATACGCGCAGTTGGTGGATGATGTTGAAATCCGGGATAGGATTTTTGGTATGATCCGCGCAGAACATGAACGCAGTCGCAACGCCATCCGTTCGATCACCTCCAACCCCGGTATCGCCCAACGTTTCCCAATCTTACGCCGCGATTTCGAGGCGAGACAAAACCAGCTTGCTTCTGTGCACAGATTACAAGCACAATTGCTGGATAAATATAGAAAATCTAAAACCACCGCTGTTCCTGTTCCATTGATGCAATCCATGAACTGCATTGCAACCGGCCTGGGCTGGACAGGATAAGAAAGAGAGAACCCCCATGTCTGATTCTGGATTTTTCACTGAGAGTTTGTCGTCTCGTGACCCTGATTTGTTTGCTGCGATCACTGATGAGCTGGGTCGCCAGCGTGATGAGATTGAGCTGATTGCGTCAGAAAAC
>NZ_JBXVVI010000037.1:0-10134 GCF_057219155.1 Roseovarius sp. YIN77 | reverse complement strand
TCCGCAAACTCGCCAAGATCTTTCCTGCACCGCAGCATCCGCGAAAAGCCTGAAAACAGAAAGGCTTGCGGTCGCAAAAACCAAGCATCAGTCACCCTCATAACACGGTGTTTTTCAACAGAATCGGCGGATTGCGGCCGTTCTCTGCAAACGCGAACCAATTCTGCCGAGGCATAGGAAGCCGACATTCAAGTGACCACGAAGTGGGATAATTCTCTGCACTACCGCATGGCGACTTTGAGCCCAAATCAACGCGCTTAAGTTTCAACTATTCCTAAAGCTGCACTAGGATTCAATATTCTGGTGCGCCCGTAATCTTCATGTCATCACGCACTAGCTATGCTTAATCACATATTTACCGAAACTTGCTGAAGTTACGCTCCAACGTTGAATTGGAGTGAGAAGATGATGCAACTTCAAAAGTTATTAGTTTGTTCGGCTATGCTTGCATTGTCAGCCCTAGTTTCCGGGTGCGATGTTTCGCCCATTTACCGGGAAGAAGGAGTGACTAAAAGTAATGTCTTCGAGGTCTGGCATGAAGAAAGACATATCTGGTTGGGATTTGACGAGGGTTGGGGCAGCAACCAAGAGATAGCCATATATTTGACAGAAGAAACTAGCCAACAATCGCATGAATACTTGGATGAGTGGGTACAAGTCATGGTGCATAATTTCACTCGGTGGTGTGACTTGCCAGATGATTTCAGAGAGATTGGCCAGCAATTTGTCTTGATTAGTGTCGATTGCCACCCGCGCCCCTATTTTACTGACGAAGATGTGGATGTAGTCGGGCAAAGACTTCAAGAACGCTGGATACGAAGAAACTGCATCAAGTGCTGAAAGGGGCCTTATCGCATTTTTTGACTCGGACCTTGGAATATTAGTGATCTGTTAACTCTGATATGTACAACCTATGGTATAGTATATGTAGGAGGTGGCCATGAAACAAGATCACAACATGAAGCAGATTGTTGAAGCTCTAGAGTTGGTTTCACATAAAGCGTACTGCCATAAAGACTTTGAACTGTCCGAGCGTATTTATGGTGTTATTGACCACATACTTGATACCAGAACTCATCGCGCCGGTGATGACAAGAAACCCCACGCTGAAAACAGCTTTCAAACTCATAAGCGTTTGAGCCAGGTATTGTTGGACTCTCAGGCATATGACGGTCATTTCGAATCCGAGGTCATATACAGGTTTGACAAAAATATTGAAATCACAGGAAAATACGCTGATTTCAATGTGAACTTCGATGACCTAGCCCCAAAGCCACTTCATGGCGACATCTGGGTGCTTGGCGCCATTTGCAATTTAATCGACGCAGTGGAATTTCTGGGGATCAATCCAGCGCTTCCTGGACTTCAGCAATCTCTCAAACACGCAACCGAATACTTTGAGGTCGATGCGGGTATCTGTCCAATTCCACACCCAAGCTACTTCAGCAAACGGCCTCAGTAACTCACATTTTGCAATTCAAACAAATGTGCAATGGAGAGAACCGACCATTCCTTAATGCAACTATAAAGGGCATTTCTATGAATCTTAATACACATCGAATGTATTCAGGCCAATTGGTAGTTTTTGGTGGTTTAATCCGCACATGGATCTTTGCTCTGTTGCCCCCCTTAACTATGCTGCTGCTGCTTTCTGTAACTTGTATAGCTGAAGGCAATGACACCAGAAGGTTGGGGACCGCTCGGCTATTTTCTAATGATTTTCTTGGTGATGGGCATGATAGGTGGAGGACAGGTTCTTATTCCATTGCATTTCTCAAGAGCATGTCATCCACGAAAGGAGATATGTCTTTTTCGGAGACAAGATTGCGATTTGACATGCTCAGCCCATGGGCCAGGCAAAGTTCTTCTGGGCCTGACAGAGCATATGGATTGATGACTTCTTTAGGTCATGTGAAACACCGACCCCACGGGAATGGATTGAGCTATGTTGGCCTGGAGCTTTCCTCAATTTCCGCATCTGACTTTATCAGAGATACACATCAGGAATTACATGACCTGCTTGGCATCGAAGATCCTTTTTTCGGGGGTAATTTGCTTTCATCAAAAATCCGTTTGTCGGGAAGTGCGGGATACGCTCACAATTTGAGCTGGGGAAGCACAAACGTCAGGCCATTTGTGGAGGTGCAAGCGGGCATCGAAACATTTGCGCGATTGGGGGTTGATGTAATAATTGGCCCCATGAGCGACGAAATACGGCTGGTGCGTGATCAATCGACAGGGCATCTGATCACGCACGCCAAATTCGATAAAAAGCCCGGTATGTCATTTGTTGTGGGTGTTGATCTAACACGGGTTTTCAGCAGTGAACTGTTTGGAAGTTCTGTCACGCTCAACGACCAAAGGCACAGAGTAAGGGCGGGTATTCGCTATGAGAGTCAGTATTTTTCAACGTTTATTGGTCTGACACGCCTAGGCAAGGAGTTCTCAGAGCAGATTGAAGCGCAAACATTAGGTTCACTTACAGTGTCATTCAGATTTTAACTCCCACACAGTAGTGTTTTGCCGAAAGTATCACTGATATGGCAAATCATGAACATTCTCGTGGAAACTGACCGTGTTGATTTAATGGTAAATGGGAGCTAACAAAATACGGTGACCGGCGTGAATTGTAGGTCAGATTTGTCTAAGATTTTTTGATGCGGGCCAAGGCGTTAGGGTTGTGCGGGGCGGGATGGCCCGCGTTGACAAATCTTAGACTTAAAAAATCTTAGACTTTCATGTAGCCGAATGTCTGCTCCAAGGCTGTGCCTGTTGCTTCTGCAAAACTGCATTAGGTTTCATCTTTTGAAATTTCTGCTAATTCTTTCTCGGCAAAAAAATAACAAGATCCGATTGTTTTGGAGGACTACCATTCATGCCACAGCAAATAACGCCCGCTGGGTTTGGAAGTTTCATCACCGATTGGAAGATGTCGCCTGGATTGGAGCATGATGGGTTCATTTTTATGACTGGTTTGACCGGTGAAGACATGACCGGGCTGCTTTCCGATAACCCAACAGATCAATTTGTGGCAGCGTTCGAGAAAATTGGCTTGGTCCTAAGGGAAGCAGGCCTGGGATTTGAACATCTTGTGGAAATGACCAGTTTTCATATTGGTCTTCGTGATCATTTGGATGAATTCAAGGCTGTAAGGAATGACTATGTCGTCGAGCCATTCCCGGCCTGGACGGCAATAGAGGTTGCCGGTTTCGTGCGCGATGGCGTCATAATTGAAATCCGGTGCGTTGCTCGTCGAACGTAACTTCGACGGCACGTCGGGGTGATTGATACCCGTTCAAGAAGCCTCGTCAGTGAGTTCTTTGAGTCCTGAACGAAGCAGCCCCTCCATCAACATTTCATAATTATTTATATCATGTGCATAGCTTTCGCGGCTCAGAAAGGCTTGCCATTCGGACACATTACGCGGCATCGGTTCCATTTCCTGCTTCGCGATCGAAATGAAGTTTCTCAAAATGCGTCGTGCATCGCTCATCCGATTGGAAAAAGCATAGCTTGCGGCCAGCAATAAACGGGCGTTGTTGATCAGGTTGTCAAAACTTTGCAAGGCCGCGACAGCATCATCATATCGCCCGAGCGAAAAACACGCTTCCGCCCGCATCCATGGTATCCAATTTAGCCCAAACGGGTCTAAACCATCGACAAATTCCAGCTGCTTCAGTGCGGCCTCAGGGTGACCGGTGGCGGTCAGGAACGATGCATATAGCGTATTTGCGGCAACGTCGTTCGGGTTCAGTTGAAGGGCGCGATCAAACTTACTTTTTGCTTCGGTAACTCTGCGGGCATGTAGAAGCGCCTCTCCCAAATGCGCATGTGCCAGTGCATCCGTCGGATCGATTTGTACAGCTTTTTTTCCATGGTTGACCGCGCGTTGTATGCATTGTTCGGGATTGGCCATCCATCCAGTCCAGAAAGCCATGTCATAAAATGCACCAAGCAACATAAAGGCGCGTGCATGAGATGGGTCGCCTTCTATTGCTTCTTCCAGGACCGGCAGGCTTTCTATCAATGCGTCCTTTGAACATCTGTCATAGTTTGCCTGCGTTCTCCGTATCAGATCTTCGATGCCCAGCTGTGACACGTCGCTTCGTAGGGTCTTTGCCTGACCGATTGCATTGATCCGACCGGCGGCAGTCGCTGCAATAGATCTGGAGGACTCATCTACCAGACCGAAACTGTCACTTATGATTCCGTCAAATCGCTCCGCCCAAACATGACGCTCACCGTCGCAGTCAATCAGTTGCGCCGTTACGCGGATGCGATTTTCAAACAGGTGTACACTGCCACTTAGGATAAAGTCTGCATTGAGCCCGTCCCCAAGTTTCATTTCGGGCGCGATAATAGACTGCGGTGATTTATATGTTGCAGATGGTTGTAATTTGATGTGCCTAAATCGGGCAATCTCTGTATTGATGCTCGCCGATATAGCCTGAGCTAATCCAACCGACTTCGTGTCTGAACCGACGCTTTCAAAGGGTAGCACAACGACCCGGATGTCAGAGGATACAGCCGCGGGGTGTTTGGCGATTGCAGATGTCGAAATCTTGGTGACATCCCCAACAAAGCGTACGCCGCGGCCATGTACGGTCTTGATGTATCGCTGTTGCTGGCCGTCATCTTGCAATGCCTTTCTCGCGGCGCTGATGCAGCTGGAAATGGCTGCATCCGATATAAACCGACCGCTCCAGATTACGTTGATCAACTCTTCTTTACTGACCAATTCTCCGGAGTGTTGAAGCAGCAACGCCAAAAAATCAAAGACCTTTGGTTCAACCCGTACTTCATCCCCCGCATACCGTAATTCGCGAGAGACTAAGTCCAGTTCGAATGTGTCAAATTCATATATCACGTCAGTACTATAGCTGCACGCAACGCTTTGTCACCTCGCCCTTGCAATCCAGAATTTTAGCTTTCCCCTGATTTCCCAAAGAATTCCCAAGGAAATCACGAGACGCTCACCAAGCTTCGGATTTGAACTCTAGCTACATCTGTCTTCACGGGCCGCAAACCCATCAATCGTGACGGCCATAACTCAAGGAGACGAACATGAATATTCAAACTGAAATGAAACCTGTCGACAACGGCGTCAACGTCCAAGCCCTGCTGGATGCACGTACTGCCCTGTCGGAAATGCCCGCCGCCGCTCAGTTCACCTGGCGAGCAAGCTGCGAATGGATGGGCGGTGTACACAGTCGTTCAACCGTCGAAGGCTTTTTTGGTCTGGGCGAAGAAAAGGCACATAAACAGCCCTTTACCTTTGACGCTGATCACCCGGCAGAATTCGCCGCAACGGACGAAGGTGCCACTCCTGTTGAAATCCTACTGTCAGCTTTGGCAAGTTGTTTGACGGCTGGCGTCGCCGCCGTGGCCCAGAACCGCGGTATTCAGCTGCGTTCTGTCAAAGCTCACGTAGAAGGCGACATGGATCTTTTCGGAATCCTGGGTATCGACGCCGATGTACGGAATGGTTTCAAGGCCATTCGCGTCAACTTCGAAATCGATGCTGATGCGACAAAAGACGAAATTGCCGCGGTGGTTGCTCAGTCACAAAAACGTTCCGCTGTTTTCGATATCATCACCAATCCAACAAACGTGCAGGTGGCCGTCATTTGACGGTCCCATTTCAACCTACAAAGAAAGGAAGGAAGATCATGAATACCATCAACTCAACCGCTTCCGCGAGAACAGGTGGTAATCCTCAACGGATTATCGGATCATTGTTTACCTCCATCCGCAGACATTACCGTGCTCAGGCGGATCGTCGACACCTGATGAGCTTAAGCAATCATCACCTCGATGACATGGGCATTCGCCGTGAAGACCTCATGCAGAAAACATCGCTTACTATTTTCTGGGACAGGACATGAGATCCAACAGGACGGGACAAATCATGCCCCGTCCTCTGGATGGAAAACTCACACCAAATTGTTCAACCAACGGGTGAGATAACAAATGAAACGCGTCACAACAGTTATCATAGGGGCAGGCCAATGTGGCCTTGCGATGAGCAGAGAGCTAAGTCAGCGCTGCATTGATCACATCGTTTTGGAGCGTGGTCAGATTGGCAACAGCTGGCGGACAGGCCGCTGGGATAGTCTGCGCCTCTTAACACCAAACTGGATGAATGGCTTGGCTGGCCAGTCCTATGACGGAAAAGACCCGGACGGTTTCATGCACGTATCAGAACTCGTCAGCAAGTTCGATCAATACACTGGTTATACCAATGTGCCGTTGCAAATAGAGACCAGCGTTCTATCGGTCGAAAGCCATTTTGACGGCTATCTTGTTCAAACCGACCAGGGTGCGATTGAGTGCGAGAGCGTGGTGATCGCCACCGGCGCCTGTGCCGTTTCAAAGCAACCCGATTATGCCGCCAACATCGACCCCAATGTACTGCAATTGACGCCCCTAACCTATAAGCGCCCCGATCAGTTGCCCAATGGAGGCATTTTGGTGGTGGGGTCATCAGCTTCTGGCCTGCAAATCGCGAAGGAGCTTCAATCTAGCGGGCGACAAGTTACGCTCGCGGTTGGCAATCACATGCGCCTGCCGCGCCAATACCGGGGCAAGGATATCCTGCACTGGTTGCATCATCTTCGCATATTCGATGAACCCTACACCGAAGTAGATGATATAGAGCGCGTTCGCCGTGGGCCTTCTCTGCCTTTGATTGGCGACCCGTCGTATGCCGACATTGACCTTAATTCTCTGCAACGAACCGGAATAGACATCGTCGGGCGACTTGCCGCTGTAACCGACGGAACCGCCTGGTTTTCCGGTGGGCTTGCCAATCTGTGCACATCCGCCGATTTGAAAATGAACCGGTTACTGGATCGCATTGATGCGTGGATCACAGAGCGCGGTTTGGATCTTCAAGTCGCCCCTTTGCGGCGGTTTCATCCGGTATCCGTTCCGCTGGACCCGATCTTATCCATGAACCTAAAGGATCAAGGCATTCGGACGATCATCTGGGCGAACGGGTTTAGGCCGGATCACAGCTGGCTCAAGCTGCCGGTTTTTGATCGAAAAGGGCGCGTCTTACATGATGGCGGCGCGATCGGTCACGGGCTCTATGTCATGGGCCTGCCTTATCTGCGTACCAGTCGATCAACCCATATCGATGGTGCACCTAACGATGCACGCGTTTTAGCACAACATCTTGAGCATACACTTAAACGCCGACTGGTTGCATAGAAGGAAGGCCCAGATGACTGCTCATATTCGACATCGTAAATATGACGCCGTGATCGTCGGTGGTCGTGTGGCGGGGGCAGCAACGGGCCTTTTGCTTGCCCGTTCGGGTGCCCGCGTTTTGGTTATCGATCGCGATCAGTGCATCGGGGATACTCTTTCGACCCATGCGCTGATGCGTTCTGGCGTGTCGATGCTACAAAAGTGGGGAGCGCTGGATCGACTTCTGGATGCTGGCACGCCAGTGATAAATCACACATGCTTTCAGTACGATGAAGAAATTGTCGATATACCGATCGCCCCGAAATCTGGCACGCCGGGCCTTATTGCTCCACGTCGCTGGCTTCTGGACAAGACGTTGATTGACATGGCGATTGAGGCCGGGGCTGAAGTCAGAACCGGGGCAACATTCATAGATTGCGTCTTTGATCGATCTGGCAGGCCTACGGGTATCGTGTTCAGCAACAGAGAGGGCCACATATTCAAGGTGCTGGCGGATACCGTGATTGGTGCCGATGGTCGAAGCTCAAGCGTTGCAGATCGGGTTGGAGCAACGGTCCTGCGCCAATCTCCGCACCGGACATCGGTGGTTTACGGATATTTTTCCGGACTACTCAACAATGGTTATCAGTGGATGTTCAGTCAGGGCCTCTCTGCGGGCGTCATACCGACCACAAGGGGCAAAAGTTGCATCTTCGCAGCCTGCCGCCCACAAGACTTTCGAACGAGGTTTGGCAGAAATCCATTGCACGCTCTGTCTAGCGCGCTTGGGAAGTTTGATAGTGACATTGGCGAACATCTTTTCCGTTCAGGCCAGCATACCAAGCTTAGACGATTTACAGGTGCAACGGGATTCATCAAGCAATGTGTAGGTCCCGGATGGGCTTTGGTCGGAGATGCGGGGTATTTTAAGGATCCAGCGACAGCTCATGGGATAACCGATGCATTGCTGGATGCGAACCGGCTTGCGACGGCGATTGTGACCGGTGGTCCAGTGACCCAGTATCAAAATCAGCGAGATTTGCATGCCCATTCCATATTCGACATCACGCAGGATATTGCCAGCTATGGCTGGGACTTTCCCAGATTGAAATCCTTACACGCGAACCTGAATAGCTGCCTGAAAATGGAGTATCAGGCGATAAATTCCGTGCCTCCATTAGGCATTGAGACTTATTCTGCCAAAAAGTCAGAAATGTGCTTGGCGCATTTTGCCCAAGCAGGATCAGATTCCGGCATCAGGTGATTGGCAGTATCTAGTGACGTAAATCGAGCGCCCTTAATCCCAACTGCCAGTTCTTTTCCTTGACTATAAGGTGCGGCCACATCCCCTGTTGCGTGAATAACCAGCGTCGGCGCTCGCACCTTTGCCAAGATGGGCCTGATATCGTCACGCGCCCCAGAAACGAGCATCCTTGCCGCATTTTCAGGCGAAGCGGTTTTGCGCTGCAAGTCTGTAAACCAATTTTGGCTATCTGCAGGCGAATCCGGCATATACATATTGGTAAACAATTGCCTGACGGCCGGATTATCCTTCCCCCACCAATGATCGATCATATCGTAGGCTGATTGCCGAAATGCATACCCTTCTGGATCTTCGTGCCTAAGTTGCCATCCCCTCGCATACCCCCCAATTAAAATCAGCTTCTCGACACGTTCGGGATATTTTGCTGCATAAGATACAGCCCTCATGCAGCCTTGCGAAATGCCGATCATCGCAAAGGAGTCCAATTCTACTGAGTCTATGACGGCTTCCAGATCTTCGAGCTGACGTTCATATGCGTGATCTTTTACATCCCAATCGGAAAGCCCATTGCCCCTTGCATCATAGCGGATAAGGCGCTGCCCCTTAACCAATGTTCCGTAGAAATGCCGCCATACTGGGCTCTCCCAGTCATATTCCAGGTGGCTCAGCCAATTGGCTGCTTTTACCAGCGGGGGACCCGATCCAGCCGTGCCATATGCGATCTGGGTTCCGTCCGCGCTTTGGCAAAACCGGATTTCTTGCGACTGCAGCATATCCGGCTGAGCGGGATTAAACTTGCCCCCTGCATCAGCGATATCAACATCAGGATATACAAACCTAAATCCATGCCCGTGGATGGTTCGAATAAACTGTTGACGTTCACCGCTGTCCCCAAGTGCTTTGCGCACGGTGCTTATGCCACTTGATATCGCTGCATCCGATAGAAACCGCCCGCCCCACACCTCAGAAATAAGCTCGTCTTTGGGTACCGCTCGCATTCGATGATTGAGCAAATGTACCAGCAAATCGAACGCTTTGGGTTCAATACGGACAGGATGATCCGAACACGTGAGTTCGCGTTTTTCCGTGTCCACAACGAACGATGCAAATACGTAAATCACTTTGTTCTGCCTACCAAAATACCGGACCTTGGACCGTGATATTACCACTCTTACCACATACAACAATTTTGGCTTCAGATTTTGCGATCGTCAGGAACCAAAAATTGGCGGATCAATCGGGCAAAACGGGATTAGGTGGGGTAACTATGGGGCCAAATAGGCATTTGATATGAGAGTATTCTTGGCTCGTGCACGCACGGGTTTTTCAATTGGCGAGACAATGCAAGTCTTGGGCGACGGAATTGTCACGACGACCATGATTTATCCCAGCCCAATCCGTAATTTAGAACACACTGCTAGATCGAATGTAAGTCGCTGGATTCGAACAGTATCCGTTGGTTGCCGCGGACCCTATTAATGTGCTTGAAGAGTCGCGGCTTAATCAAAGCAGCGATTGGTTACACTTGCAGCATTGGTAAACTGGGCTGATACTGTTGAAAAAGTCTTCTTGATTGGATGCCGTTTCACTGATTCAATTTCCCTATTGAAGCGGGGGATTAATGCCGATGATGGGGCCTAGACAAGAAGCACAGGCGGCACTGTTTTATGAGTTTTCTC
>NZ_JBXVVI010000036.1:0-11077 GCF_057219155.1 Roseovarius sp. YIN77 | reverse complement strand
GGTACAACCCCTCTCGCCGACACTCGGCATTGGGGTATAAGTCACCCATCAACTACGAAAGGACCGCCGCTGAAGGGCTGGAATCTCTAAGCCCATAACCGTCCTTCAAACCGGGGGGACTCCATTGTGTGATTTATGAGCGCCCACGATCTACCCTACTTAAAGCTTCGACAGAAAAGTTCGGACATGCTGGATTCCGGCAGGCATTTACCTGCAGATCACCATGGGGCTCTGGCAATCGGAGATCACCCCCAGCATCACTATATGTTGATTTCGTTGATTTGGTGGCCATCCCGCTCTGCCTAAAATATTTTTCCTGCGGGATAGAAATCCGGCAACATGCTAACATACTGCAGGATATCATATTTTACGACTGTGTTCCTGTAAAGTTCACATATTGGCTACAATATAGTAAACGGCTGGTCAATCAATATCACCTTTTTCATTTTTCTTGGTTTTCAACAAGGAAAATTTGAAGAGAAAGTGTTGTGACACAAGCCACTTACATCAGCTGAGCCGGCGATTGTTCGGGTGATATAGTATGTGGCGGGAACTGATAGTAACAGAGATACTAAAACAATAAGGAAGAACCACTTAGGTCTATTGGTATCATCGTTCATAGGGTGCCCTCTCCTATAAGAGATTTCTCTGCATAGCAGAAGCAAAAGCTTGAACATTTGCCCTACAAGACAACTTTTTTCGCGCGCGATTTGCACGTTGCTTTGCAGCGGAACCGGAAATTCCCAGCTTTTTGGCAACGTCATTCAACGAATTTTCTACAAGCATGTGTCTCAATACTTCTTTCTCATTAGGTGCAAGGAGTTGTGAGTTTTTAACCCTAACAACCAATGAGTCGAAATATCGCGACAAATATTCCACCTCGCTCTCAGTTAAATCCCTGCCGTCTCTCGAAACAGTTAAAACGGAGGGAGAAAAACCTTCAATGCGGGAGAACGTCGCCCCAAATTTCAATCCGTGATCAGCAACATATCGCATCATCGTAGAACCTTTGGTTCCTTTGATGTTATCAAAACGATAATCACCTGTTTTTCTGACAGAGTAAAGTAAAACAGGATCAATAAAGTAATATAGTCTTTTGTGGTAAAGTGATTGCCATTGTTCAGGATAAGTACTGTCAAGAATTCTGGCCACGAAAGGTGTAATTAAAAGCCAAAACGAATCCTGTGGTCACTACCTTATGTATATCTGATTTGCCTTTTTCGTATTCATCCAAAATCCTAGGGAGCTTTTTCGTGCCCATAAGAAAGGACTGTCCAACTATATCCATCTACACATCTCGGCACAATTTTGGTAACCTTGGTTGCAAGTATGTAGTATCAAGTAGACATTCAACACGAAATTTTATTCGCTGAGGTAAGTGTCGTGGGGGAAACTGGAGTGAAATGTGATTGTCAGACAACTAGCCGTTTTCTGATCGGATTTACAACTGACATGGCGGGTAATCTGCAAAAGAGCTTCAATGCTTTTGCAGATGACAATGGAGTTGTGAAGGTTGAAGTAAATTCATATGGGCTCTGGCTTACATCGGAAACGGGAGTAAGATTATTTCTTGGAAAAGCAACAACTGAAAGCGGCGTCCCAGAATTTTCATCAGGCGAAGTTTCAAACGCATTATCCGACATTGGGGCAATGAAGAATGAAGAGTGATAAATTTGAAGTAAAAATTCTAACATGGCCGGAATCAATCGGCAGCTGGAATTTGGTTAATGAATATATGCAGCTACGGAAAAAAGTTTTCGTTGAGAAAAAGGCTTGGCCTTTGACAACAAATGGGGGCTTAGAATTCGAGCAATATGATCAATTTGGAACAACATACGCTGTCGCTGTTTGTGATGGAAAAGTTGTGGGCGGTGGAAGGTTACTTCGTACCGACCTTGCGCCAGAAATGATGGGAAAACTCAAATACAGCTACATGATCAGCGACGCTTATATGGGGGTATTGCCTGATATTCCAGCGGAGATCTGTTTTGACAAACCACCTAAAGATCCGGAGATTTGGGAAGTAACCAGGCTATTTTCAACTGGTGGATATGATGTCACCAGCCGGATGCTCGACCATATCGATCGCTATCTTGTCTATCAGGGCGCAAAAAAATGTATCATGTTGGGCCCTCCAGCATTTATGCGGATGGCAAAAAAGCGAGGATATAATCCTCGTCCCATGGGAAAAACGGTCAAGAACAGAGAGGGTTCGTTTCTCGCAATTATGTGCGACTTAAAAAATGTTCAGCAAATACCCGACGTATATGATGAGCGAGAGGCAAGCCCTCTCAAAGTGTTAAATGGTTAGTTCAATTAATAATACGGCTGAGATTGTGAAATCAGAAGTATCCGTTCCGATGATCTTCGCGGGGCGATATTTAGATGCTCTTTTGATTGGAAGTACCAATTCAGACTTAATGACCTTTGAAACCACGGGAACATGCGGAATAGACCCAGGATTAATAATCACTTGCGATAAGTCACTTGTTCAAAGAAAAATGACAATTTCAATCGTTGCATAGCTATTTATTATGAATGAGGGGTATTTGTATAACAAATGTCGTACCTACACCTTCTTCAGTTTTGAAAATAACTGAGCCCCCATGAAGCTCTACAATCCTTCGCGTAATTGATAAGCCCAGACCAGCACCGCCAGCTGACCGTGTATCTGACAAATCTGCTTGTGTGAAAGGGTCAAAAATCCGCGATTGATCAGCTTTTTTGATGCCTTCACCTTCATCATCGACGAAAACAAATGCGTAGTCTGTATTCCGCATCATCTCAACAATTACAGTGGAGCGATTGTTTGAGAATTTGATCGCGTTATTGATTATGCCAAAAATGGCTTTCAGCAAAAATTTCTTGTGCGCGATAATTTCAAGATCTGATTCAAGACCGCGTAGCTCTACGGAAATTTCCTTACTTTCGCTATATTCACGATTCAATGAAATCGCCGTTTCGAGTATCTTCCGAAGATCGAGAACTTCATATTTACTGGTTTCCCTTTTTTGTTCTAATTGTTGATAAAAAAGCAGATCATCAATTAAATTTGCAAGTCGGGTAACATTTCTCTGAATCAGTGAAATCATCGGAGCCATTGTATTGGGAATGGCGGCAAAACCACTTGTGAACATTAGATCTAGTGAGCCTTTTATAGACGTAAGGGGATTCCGCAGCTCATGGTTTACGGTGGATAGAAACATGGACTTGGAAGAAAGCTGATCAACGGCATTACTTCGTTCTAGAAGCAATGTTTCGTGATACTCCAATTCATCACGATATTGCCTGACAAAGACCATTGTACAGTAAACCATGACGACCATAACTATGCATGAAGTGAAAAACTGCTGCCATAAGATTGATGAAAAGGGAGGATCTTCAGTCACAATATGGATTGCCGAAATGGCCATAAAACCACCGCCATAAATGAATAATTTGATTAATATCATTTGTGGTAGGTGATAATTATGGACAGCGGCAAATACGATTGCAGCAAGCATCAAGAACAAAGGTGTGAAGTGAATACTTGGCCCCTCTAACCATGCGATTGTAACCGCAAATCCAGTCACAGCTAAAGCACTGAGAGATTGTGTTACAAAAACGTCGAATAGTTTTTGATATATCCCATATTCATCAGCAACATGGTTAAGTATTTTTCTGTTTGTCCTGATGTCGAATACTTCTGTTAATTGGCAAACAAAGTAACAAATAAATCCGACAGAGGTATCGTAGTAGATTAACGTAAGAACCAAAACAGCAATAAAAATAACCTGTCGTGACCAGAACTCTTTTTGTGACTCCAAAATAAATCTTTTGAGGCGCTTTTCCATGTTGTCGCCCTCTAGATAGAGTACTTCTATTCCGAGGTCGGGGCGGAAGAATTCGTTGTATAGTCTTTCAAATGGACCTGAAAACGGACCGGTTTTTTTAAACAACGAATTTTTATCAGCAGTTGATGGCATAAAATCATCCATAATGAGTCCATGCATATTGGGCACAGAACATTGATATGAATTGGGCAAAATAGCGGTTTTTTTGGTGCTGTCACTGTAGGCGATCCAACCAGGACCACTGAAATTTTGAGTACCAAAAGCCCGTGGCGAAATCGAGTTTGATTTTTGGCTCGTTCTTGGCCAACGTCCCATGACCAGACATTCGTCATCCTGCGGCGATCAGTTGAAACCATCTGACCTGCCCCCCGAGGCTCCCTCATTCATAACGAGAGTTTGCGGGTTTGGATTTCATATTCCTCGGTTTCAGTTTGGGCAAGCGCGTCGTGCGCGGAGCCCTCAAGTTGCTCAAACGCTCGGCGCGCTTCGACAGGTGTTTTGTTTCCCAATGACGAGTGCGGTCTGACGTGATTGTAGTTGTACCGCCAGAGAGCCAACTTGCGGCGGGCGTCATCCAGGCTGTCAAACCATTCTTCGTGCAGCAGCTCATCTCGCAGGCTGCCATTAAAAGACTCGATGAATGCATTCTGTTGCGGCTTGCCCAGATCGATGTAGTGCCAGTCGACGCCATTGGCATTTGCCCATCTCAGGATCGCTCTACTGGTGAACTCTGTGCCGTTATCACTGACTATGCTGGCAGGCTTGCCATAGACGCGCACAAGTGCATCCAGTTCGCGAGCAACGCGTGCGCCTGATATGCTGGTGTCCGCCATTAAACACAGGTTCTCGCGACAGCAGTCATCGTTCACTGCCAAGATGCGGAACTTGCGAGATGCACCAAAAGTATCGAACAAGAAGTCCAGTGACCAACGTTCACCCGGTCGCAGTGCCACGGGCATAGGTGTTCTCGATCCCCGTGCTCGTTTGCGGCCCCTTCGTCGCCGGACCCCCAACTTCTCGTCTGTGTAAAGCCGATACAGCTTCTTGTGGTTCATGATCATGCCCTTGCGTTCCAACATCACGCCAATCCGCCGGTAGCCGAACCGGCGGCGCTTGGCGGCGACTGCTTTCATCTCTTTGCGTATCTCAGGATTATCAGGCAGACGGCTGCGCCTGACAGTTTTAGGGTCGACACCTACGAGCCTACATGCGCGACGCTGCGAGATATCATGATCCCGCATCGCCCGCAGTGCAGCTTCCCGTCGTTCGGTTGATGTCGTCAGTTCTTTCCCAGCAAGTCCTTCAAAACCACGTTGCCCAGCATGGTATCCGCCAGCAACCGTTTCAGCTTCGCGTTCTCGTCCGTGACCGCGCGCAGCTTCGCCGCGTCCGACACTTCCATGCCGCCGTACTGGGATTTGAACTTGTAAAACGTCCCTTGGCTGAGACCGTGTTTGCGGCACACATCAGCAGTGGGCATTCCGGCTTCTTGCTCTTTGATCATCCCAATAATCTGGGCTTCACTAAATCGGCTCTTTCGCATTTGTTTGCTCCTTCGAAAGGTTGAGCAAACTCTACATCAAACTGAGGGAAGTTTCGGGGGGCAGGTCATAACGAACCATGTCGGATGGCATGCTCATCCTTCTGCGATCTGCCTTCTCTGCGTTAAGCTTAAAGTTCCCGAAGCGCCCGAACAGGATACTCGACTTACGACGCATTCATCTTCGTTTGCAGCAGATAGAGGTGTCAGAAACCCTTTAATGTGCAAACTCAGCCTAGTGCAGTCGGGCTCGGACCCTGTAGCACTCAATCGTTTCTTCCCCCAGCGCCCTAAGAGCCTCTAGCCGATGAAGTCCTTCAATCAATACAAACCAATCACGATCTGCGCGAACACGTATCGGTGTAAACTGCCCATTCTCTAATATATCCTCGGCCAAGGCGATAACCTTGTCTGCTTCGAGTGTCTTCTTGCGTTTTGCCGGTACTCGGATCGACGCGATTGAGATTATTTCTTTTTTAAGCATACCGAATTCATGCACGCTGTCGCTCATTTTGGCCAGCGATATCGAATAACTTGGTTCTCACATTACGGCCCAGAGCATGGTTGCGCGAGATAGGCACTCATATTTCGGCACAATCTACAATTCTTCCAGAAGGACGGGGGCTCGGAACACTGGGTGACTTTGCCAATCGTGACGCGCTGAGGGAACCGTTGGATTTCAATGATCCGGTGCGTGTGTCATCGTGACATGCGAACCGCGGAGTTGTAATTTCCGTCAATTCAGATTACATGTCATGGGCTAGGGTAGCTGATCTTGCTTGTTCGGGCACGTTCGCCTTCGTTCATTGACCGCTACCCATTATCAAGAAAAATTCAGTGATCACTCCCAAATTGGTGTTCGAACTGGGTGGCGAGACTATCGCGCACAGTCATATCAATCGTGATCGTCGAACACGTGCCTATCGAATGATGGGCGCTGGATAATGTATGCTGGTGACGGCATCGGGCGCGACGACGACTTTGAAACAGTGCGGCGGCACTTTCCCCGCCAAAGGAAAAACAATGAAATTTCCAGAATGGACGAAACCCGGTGTCAATGGCGCCGTAATCGGGGCTGTGACCCTTGCAGTACTTGGATTCACTTGGGGCGGCTGGACAACAAGCGGCAGCGCCAATGCAATGGCGAAAGAATTCGCCGCTGATGAGGTGACGATGGCCATGGTGCCAGTTTGTCTGAACATTTCCGCCACCGACCCTGATCGTGTTGCAAAACTTGCCACTATTCAGGATGCATCCCGGTATGACCGTCGCAAAGCAATGGTGGCAACGGGTTGGGCGACAGTTCCCGGAACAGAGACGCCAAGTAACGACCTAGTCATGGCGTGCATCGAGGGACTTGAACTGGATGATTCCTAGGCTCAAACACACTGTTTTCCAAGGCCACGCATCATGTGCCAGAGGGGCAAGTGGTTGGCTCCTCAGCACATTTGCCTTTGCCATATCTTTCGTCTTTGCCTTGCTGTTCGCTTTGCCCGTGTTTGCTCAATCCGTCATACCCGCGAATGCCAGCGCAAAATCTTACGGCGATGGTTGGGAATGCAATGCCGGATTTCGAACTGACGAAGATGGCTGTATCGCCGTCGTCGTCCCGGAAAACGCTTTTGCGACAAACCGAACTTATGGCGCAGCCTGGAAATGTTTGCACGGGTTTGAAGAACGAGATGACGGGACCTGTGTTACGGTAAAGGTACCGGATGGGGGCTATTTGGACACGACCGGTCAAGGTTGGCGTTGCCTGCGTGGTTTTCGAAGGCTTAACGACACGTGCCAAGAAATTGTCCTGCCGGATAACGCATACCTCAGCGACAAGTCTTACGGCTCTGACTGGGTTTGTGCGCGTGGCTTTGAAGCCCGCGATGACGCATGTCTAATCATCGAAGTCCCTGCCAACGCGTTCTTGAACAACTTGAACCATGGCACCCCTTGGACTTGCGATCGCGGGTACCTCAAAATTGGCGATGGCTGTGAGCTCGTTGATATCCCCGCGAACGCCTATTTTGACGACAGCACCTATGGCAGCAAATGGAGTTGCGAACGCGGATACGCAACCGTTGACGGCGGCTGTGACGTCATTGAACTGCCAGAGAACGCGCATCTCGCCAGGTCAGGCAACCACTGGGAGTGCCACAAGAACTTTCGGAAATCGCACGACGCTTGTGTTCTGAACAATTGACCTGAAAGACCGCAAAATGCGGTCCGGCGCATTCAGCCAAAGCAATCCACAGTTTTAAGGACTGAACATGAAAAACGATGTTACATTGGCAAACGCCATTCAGCTTTCAGTTGAAGCGGCGCGGCCCCCGCCCACGTCTGATCCCAGATCTGCGCAATCGATTCCAAGCTTTCTAACAACGCAAGTTCCGACCGCCGTAGTATACTGCGAAGGAAACTATGCTGATATTGACGGCAAGACCGCAAACGGGCTCATTCGAAACTCCCAAACTTATCGTATCCTTTCGGTGATTGACAGCCGTTACGACGGGCAAGACAGCGGTATGGTACTGGATGGTATCGCAAACAACATACCGATCTCTGATAACCTAGAGGCTGCCGTCGTCGCTCTGCCTTTCATTCCTGATACACTGATCTACGGGATGGCCCCTTCAACTGGAAATCTTTCGAAAAATGATCGCGATGTCGTGCTGGATGCCATTGCTCTTGGCATGAACATTGTCAGCGGTCTGCACGAATATCTGGGCGATGATGTGGAAATCGCCACTTTTGCAGCAAGTCGCGGTGTGAATATCCATGACATCCGCAAGCCGAAACCCTTCAAGGATATGCGCCTGTTTGACGGATCGGTTGCAGATACCAAAGCGCTTCGCATCGCAATTTTGGGCACAGATTGCGCGATCGGAAAACGTACGACCGCGACCATTCTTGCCAGTGCACTGAATGCACAAGGCGTCAAGACGGTGCTTATTGGCACAGGCCAAACAGGTTTGATGCAAGGTGCAAGATTTGGGGTGGCCATGGATGCCATACCTCCTCAGTTTTGTTGTGGAGAGCTTGAGGGCGCAATCGTCGCAGCCTCAGAGGCCGAGCGGCCCGACGTCATTTTGATCGAAGGGCAAGGCGCACTTAGCCATCCGGCATTTTGCACATCTGCATTCATTCTTAGGGGCAGCCAACCGCATGCGGTGATCCTTCAACATGCACCGAAACGCGCGCATCGTTGCGACTTCCCCAATATGCCGATGCCGAAACCGAAGGACGAAATTGCACTGATCGAGTCATTCGCCGAAACAAGGGTCATCGGGCTTACGATAAATCATGAGGGCATGTCTGACCCTGAAATCAGCGCAGCGATCACAGAGCAATCTCAAAAGCTGGATCTACCGGCCACCGATCCGCTAAGCCGCCCGAGCGCAGCTTTACTGTCCATGGTTATGTCCGCCTTCCCAGGGTTGCGCGACCGCCAATCAATCGCACTCCCATGACTTCACCTCGGATCGAAGTCGATCTAGACAAAATTCGGCACAACGCCAAAACGCTTGTAAGACGGCTGAAGGCCCATGGGATCAGCGTAACTGGTGTGACAAAGGCCATCTGCGGGCAGCCTGCCATTGCGCAAGCCATGCTTGATGGCGGGGCAGTTGGCTTGGCAGATGCGCGGATCGGCAATATCCGCCGCTTGCGAGAAGCTGGCTTTACCTGTCCGATCAGTTTGATCCGAACGCCGCTGATGAGCCAAATCAAGAGTGTCGTCCAGTATTGCGACACCAGTTACAACTCTGAAATAAATGTCATTTCTGCTCTGTCCGAGGCAGCGTTGCGCGCAGGAACCATTCACAACATCATTCTGATGATTGAGATGGGTGATTTGCGCGAAGGCATCATGCCAGCAGATGTTGTTTCTGTCGCGCAAGCCGTCGGCAAGATGAAGGGCGTCGCATTAAAGGGTCTGGGCACCAATTTCGCGTGCTTTGGAAGCGTGGCACCGAGCGCCGCGATGATGAGCGCTTTTACCGCCATCGTGAGTGAAACCGAAAACCAATGCGGTCTGGTTCTGGAAGTCGTTTCAGGCGGCAATTCGTCCAGTTTGCCATGGGCTACTCAATCTCGGGGCGTGGGGCGCACGAACGATTTGAGATTGGGAGAAGCTATTCTTTTAGGTGTTGATCCCCTTTCTGGTGACCCGATTGATGGGCTGTTCATAGATGCCTTTACTCTTGTTGCGGAGGTCATCGAATCCAAGGCCAAATCCAAAACAATGCTCCGTCGTTTCAGGGGAACATTATCGGCCAAAATTCGACTGGTGAAGGATCAGGATATTGCCGAGCGGTCAATTCTCGCCATTGGGACGCAGGACACCGACGTATTGGGGCTGACAATGCCATCCAGGACAAGCTACATAGGTGCAACAAGCGATCATATGGTCGTTCAAGCGGCAAAAACCGAATTAAACGCCGGGAGCGAGATGCGCTTTCGAATGAACTACCGCGCTTTAATGCACGCAATGGCGGCCCCGGACGTCACAACAAAGTCACTGAATCAATCAAACTGCGGGATGAATGATGGGCCCGAAGTGACAAAGACCCATCTGGCCCTGGTCTAGAAAGCGCCGGTTGCCATCCAATGCCAGATGTTTCGGGCGGCGAGGCACCAAGGTCGACCGCCGCCGAAACTTGAATGTAAAATAGAAAGTCGTTCGATGACAAAGACGAGTACAAAGGAAATGCAGCAATTCTTTACGGCCCCAAAGAAAGAAACGCTGATGGACAAGACGACACGCGTGGCTCAAGAATTGGTTGACCATGAGACGGCGCAACGCCAAGCTAAGATCGCGCGTCTTCGCCAAGCGCGCCTAGATCAAGAGGCCGCTACATCAGGGAATGCTGCTCCAACGTCATCGGATAAATCAGGCAGCTAACGCCATCATTTGGCAATAGCCTGCGCCACACAAATCGCAGCAATCTCCTTCCCCGATTGTGACCAAAGCGGCCACTACTACTTGAATCGCCAATGACGGCTAGGTCTAAGATTTTTGATGCGGGCCAAGGCGTTAGGGTTGTGCGGGGCGGGATGGCCCGCGTTGACAAATCTGACAAGGTGGAAGCCGCGGGATGTAAGTGCCGCGCTATGGGGAAAGCGCGGGCCCGGGTCCCTGATATTGGTTAGAGTTTCGCGGATTTTTCCGAGTTTGGAGGCTCAGCGTCGTGGTTTTGAACTTAGGACCGGGCCCGTTTTTCGATCTTGCAGCGGTGGCCGGGCTCCCGTCGCGACGCATTGATGGCATTGAGCCAAAGCTTGCCTGTGACCGGTACGTTACGTGTCTGATCTGAGGATGCACAGAAGATGGGCGGTTCTGTGAGCTCTCGCCCAACCCTTTGATCCGCATATCTTCGATCATCCGCGCACGCAGCGGGCTTATCTTCTCCTGTGTCATGGGAACCTCCTGTCCGATTGAGAAACCTCAATCGTCAGGCAGGTCTGCCAAATCCCAAAACAGCTGGATCAGCGTCCAACACCCGCCAAGTGCGCCAATGCCGCGAGAGCGGCTTCGTCCAGGTCCCGCTCAGCGGACCTTCGAACAAACTGCGGCGAAGGTCCGGATCGAGCCGATTCTGTTGAAAAACAACGTGTCGCGAGTGCAGAATGTGTCGCCAGAAAGAATGGCCGCATGCCTTTCTTGTCAGGCTGTTCGCGGTTTCTGCGGTGCAGGAAAGATCTTGGCTAACTT
>NZ_JBXVVI010000035.1:0-11168 GCF_057219155.1 Roseovarius sp. YIN77 | reverse complement strand
GTGCACATCAATCTCGCGCAATATCTTCAGCGCATCCTCATCCGAATACCGTTTTCGAGCCATCCCTCGTTCCTTCTGTAACACTCAAGTAGTGGCACAGTTTTAGGGGGCTAAGACAATGCTGCAGCAGGCGCAGTTGCGCGTTGCTGGGAAGTTGACGTCGATGACGCCGTCGAGTTGGATATAGAAACGGTGTTGGCAATTGAAAGTGTAAAACAACACTACGGCCATGCAGCTCCTGTTTTTGTCAAACATTTGATTGAACTGGAATTGTCATCAAATCCTGAAAAACTACGCGAACGCATCCGCACTGCAGAGAAGCAGTTCACAGAAATGTCTGACTCACCTCAGGTTCGCCGCGTTGTAAGCGCTGCAGCAATGTTGCTTGCTGCGGGCGAGCTTGCCCAAGAAGCTGGATTGATTGCTGATGGTTTCAACTTAGCTGGAATAGTTAAGCGCGTTCTGGAGCGATCTAAAGCGCGCATGGCGCGAAATTTGGACCCGCTTGAATTGGCTCTGGGCAACTTGCGCGAAGGCGTATTGATGCGAATGGGCGTGGATATTGTCGATCTTGATTATGAGCGAGATAATCAGAACCGCGAGGTTGTTGCGTTATTTGGTTACCTAGATGAGACAGGTTGCTACACGTCAGTTGATAAAGGTCGTACGCAGTCAGATCGAATTTACTTCCTACCTGCCGATCAAATGGGCAAACTGGGAGGAGGTAATGTAACCGCAACTGTGATGGCAAAAAAGCTGAAGAAAGATGGATATTTGTTGGCAGCTCCGGGCAACAACAACTTATGGTCCAGCGTTCCCGGTATAGGTCAAATTAAGCACTATCGTGTGAAGGGAGAGTTTTTTCATGATGGAGATTTGAATGGATAATTTGTTGTTCCTTGCTTCCGAACTTAAGGTCGAAACAGCTTCACCCCCCTCAGCCAAATGCGATCAAACACATTGCATTTCTCTCATATCGGGAAGGCAATTGGCTAAAGCCCTATTGTTTGAAGGTTCAACTTCAGCATTTCGCAAGTTCTGTAGAACCGCCGGAATTGAACCAATTCCCGGAAGAAGAGATTGTTATGATCCTGCCGCTGTTAGACATCGACTAAATGTAATTCAGGGTCTTGGTATACCAGCTAACGCCGGAGCAGAGGGAGCACTGGAACGAAGCAAGGCCAGAAGAAGTGTCTAGATATTGCAAGCTACCAGAAGGTGTTCATCGAACTCGTGCTAAGCTTGCTGATGGAACAACGAAATATTACTTTTCGTTGCGAGGTTGCAAAGGCACCGGATTCTGGTCAGGTCAGGAGCGGTTTCCAAGGTCAGCAGAGTTCATGACTGCATTCGTTCAAGCCATGGAGGACTGCAAACCAAGGGTCATCATACAATCCAATTCCGATGTAGCGGCGGAATATTATGCCAGCGCGGCATTTCTTAAAAGGAAGCCGCGTACCCAAGCTGATTACCGACGTTGGCTAGAGCGCTTTTCAGAAGAGTTCGGTCCCGATGATATCTCAATGTGGGAGGCCGCTGCCTCTAAGCGGGAGTTCAACAAATGGCGACAGAAGTGGATTCATAGCGCTAAACAATATGATTACTGCGGTGCAGTCGTCACCCTTTTTCTAAACTGGGCTGACACCGAAGGGTACATAGAGACAAATGCGATTCAGGGGCTCGAAAAGCTCTATGACGTGGATCGTTCGGAGATTGTCTGGTCACCTAGTGAAATCGCTAAGGTCACTGCGATTTGCCCTGATTGGGTTCGCCGCATTCTGATTGCAGCAACAGAAACTGGTCTTCGCCCCGGCGATTTAATCCGGTTGAGCCGCAATCAAATCGAGAAAACCCCCGCAGGGCGTCGTATTCGCATCCGCACAAACAAGCGCGGTGTACCTGCCTACATTCCGGTCACTCAAGCTATGGCCAACATTATCGATGAAACGCCAGAAGATCGTCTATTGATCCTAACAAACGCTTCTGGCGGTGCGCTTACCGAACACAGAGCCTCAGAGGGTCTCAGACAATGGCGTGACAAGGCTGGTTTGCTGCCAGACGTGATCGGATACGATTTGCGCCTCAATGACGCGAGAGGGACCGCTGCAACGCGTCTCCTGCGCGCTGGGCTGTCTTTGGCCCAGATTGCGGCTTGCATGGGCTGGTCGATCCGTACCGCCGCCTTGATGATTGAGCGCTACGCAAAGGTTTCACCGGAAGAAACTGACGAGGTTTTGACCGCGTTAGCGGCGGCACAGTGAACGCAAAAAGAACATCAATTGTAAAATGGCATGTAAAATGGACCGCCCGCGTAGCGGGATGATATATCTAAGTCATTGATTTTAAATGGAGGCGAGTACCGGAATCGAACCGGTGTACACGGATTTGCAATCCGCTGCGTCACCACTCCGCCAACTCGCCGAAGGGTGGGGTGTCTATAGCATGCAATTCCACGGGTGCAAGAGCGTCTTTCGCTTTGATGTCGTGTTGCTGTATCTGCGCTGATGTGGCAAGAGAGAGAATATAACTCTGCAATGAATGAGTGCCCGCATGACAGATTTTGCTTCCCGCCGCCAAATGATGGTTGATACCCAGATCCGCCCATCAGATGTGACGAAGTTTCCGATTATCGATGCGATGCTATCGGTTGAGCGTGAAGCTTATCTTCCTGATCACAGACGGGAAGCGGCCTATGTTGGTGAAAATGTGGAATTGACTGGTGGCCGTGTGGTGCTGGAGCCCAGAACATTTGCCAAGATGCTTGATGCCCTGAATATTCAGGCGGATGAAATGGTGCTCGATATCGGCTGCGGGCTTGGTTATTCGACCGCTGTGATCGAGCGTTTGGCCGATGCAGTTGTTGCGGTAGAGGAAAATGCCGACATGGCCGCAGAGGCCCAATCGTTGTTATCCTCGCATGGGGCCGACAGTGCGGCCGTGATCGAAAACCCTTTATCCGAAGGTGCAGCAAAACACGGTCCCTATGATGTCATTATCATCGAAGGCGGCGTGGAAACTGTGCCGACCGAATTGACGGATCAGTTGAAAAACGGTGGCCGGATTGCGGCCTTGTTCATGTCCGGGGCGCTGGGGACCGTGCGGATCGGGCATATGCAAAATGGAAACGTCTCATGGCGGGACGCTTTCAATGCTGCGGCGCCAGTACTGAACGGATTTGCCAAGGAAGCCGTTTTTTCTTTATAATTCGATATTTTATAGGTTTTACGGGGGCTAGAATGCGTGGTTATCGAAAGTTTCAAGGGCTCTTGGTCAGTGTATCAGCGCTGTTTTTGTCACTAGGAACAGTGTCCGCCGAAACGCTCGCGGATGCTTTGATCAGGTCCTACCAGAATAGTGGGCTGCTGGAACAAAACCGCGCCCTTTTGCGGGCGGCTGACGAGGATGTTGCGACAGCCATCGCCGCGATCCGACCGAGCATTCAGTATTTTGTCTCTTCCACGCAATCGTTTCAGGACACAACGACGGGTCAGCGCCTGAACACCAGCGCGGGCTTGACGGCAGATCTGACCTTGTTTGATTTCGGCCGCAATCGCCTTGCCATCGATGCGGCAAAGGAAACCGTTCTCGCCACCAGAGAGGCGCTCGTCAGTGTGGAACAGCAAGTTTTGCTGAGGGCGGTCGTTGGCTATATGTCAGTGCGCCGCGAGGCGGAATTCGTTCAGTTGCGCCAAAACAATGTGCGGCTGATTTCCGAAGAGCTGCAAGCCGCGCAGGATCGGTTTGAGGTGGGTGAAGTTACTCGAACCGATGTCGCACAGGCAGAATCACGCTTGGCCGCAGCCCGGGCTGGTTTGTCTGCGGCTGAAGGTGACTTTGCACAAGCACGCGAAGAATACCGCGCGGCGATTGGCAGCTACCCGGGGCAGTTGGCAGCGCCTTCCCGACAACCCCAGACAGCGTCATCCTTGCAAGAGGCACAAGCAAATGCGCGCCTCAATCACCCCGATATTAAAGGTGCGCAGCGTGAAGTGACGATTTCGGAGCTTAATCAGGCCCGCGCCAGTGCCAATCTTAGGCCTTCTGTATCTTTGACGGGCCGCAGTTCAATCACCGATCAGGGCGACACAACCAATTCGCTGGGTGTGGAATTGGGCGGTGTGATCTATCAGGGTGGCCAGCTGCGCGCCTTGGAGCGTCGCGCAGCCGCGCAGAAAGAAGCGGCGCGCGCCGGTTTGTTATTGGTGAATCAACAGGTTGCCTTGAACGCAGGTAACGCCTGGAGCGATCTTTTGGTAGCCCGGGCGCAGATTGAGGCGACGGATCGGCAGATTCGCGCCGCCCAGATTGCCTATCGCGGCACCAGAGAAGAAGCCTCACTAGGGGCGCGGACCACGCTGGATGTTCTGGATGCGGAACAAGAGCTTCTGGATGCCCGGGCAAGCCGCGCCTCGGCAGAGGCTGACGCCCAGATCGCCACCTATAATTTGTTGGCTTCTATGGGTTTTCTGACGGTTCGGCACCTGAATCTTGATGTTGCGACCTATGATCCCGCCGATTACTACAATGCCGTCCACAATGCCCCGATCGGCAGCGTTAGTGAGCAGGGTAAGCGGCTGGATTCGCTGATGAAACGTCTTGGCTATCAGTAACGATCTTGCATAATTTGTTTCCCAATTGCCGCGTAGATGTTGTGCGCGCATCCGTGTCGCGGTACACTTTTGGCGGGGCGAAGGCAGGACGAGCATGACTGAAATGGTTTCAAACAACGACATAGAAGATGTCCTGAGTTCCATTCGGCGACTGGTGTCGATCACGCCGGGCGGTTCTGGCAATCTGGCGTTAAGCGAGAATGTATCCGGCGCCAACTCCACTGTCGAAGGCAGATTTGTACTGACCGAGGCCTACCGTGTCCCGGATGAGGATGTTCCGGGTGAAGGTACAATCTCGGATGGCGCACCGCTAGAAATTGCGGGTGAGTCTGATCCTGCGGTAGCTGAGTCCGCAACGCATACTCCTGAACCCACCGGCCCCAAAGAACTTGGTAAATCCAATGCACTGCCCACCCGGCGCGTTCTGCGTTTGCTGCCTAACAATGATGATCTGGATGAAGCGTCACCTGAACAGGCCGGGTCGGAAAAACATGACATAGAAGACCCGGATTGGAATTCCGCTGCTTTGTTCTTTTCGTCACGGAGTGTCGATGACGATTCGGCGGACAAGCCGCTTGAAGAAAACGAAACACTCGCCGCAAACATGGATTCCGGGTTCGATGATGCGGTCACCGTCTCATCTCCGGCAGAGCAACCGGTTGACCTGCAATCGGTTCGCGCGTTGGAAGAAACGATTGCAGAGCTGGAACAAGCCGTTGGTGCACAGTCTGGCGATTGGGAGCCTGATGGATCTGACGTCACCGGAGAGATCCCTGACAGGATTGTTCATTTTGCGCCCCCTCGCGCAGACAACGACCCTGAAGTCGCCCCAGATCCCGAAGCACTGTCCCATCCGGTTCTGACCCTCGGGCCCGAAGACGCGGTTGAGGCAGATGTATTGATTGAGGATACTGCCGAAGACGATGTTTTGCCATCAGAGCCGGAAACAGGCCTGATTGACGAAGATACGCTGCATGATCTGGTAACGGAAATCGTCCGGCAGGAATTGCAGGGCGCATTGGGCGAACGTATCACCCGCAATGTTCGCAAACTGGTGCGCCGGGAAATCCAGATCGCGCTTGCCGCAGAGAAACTGGACTAGTCCAAGAATTCGCCACGCGTGTCAGACCTGCTTGGCCAGCCCCAACAGCCGGTCGATATCCATGTGGGTTTCCAGATGGCTGGCCAGATCGTCAAGGGTCTGATCAACGCGGCTATCGTAGCCTAGATCTGATGTCCGTGCCCCAAGTTCCGACAAAAAACTGCGCCGGAACTTGTCAGAACTGAACAGGCCGTGCAGATAACAGCCCCGAATGCGGCCATCTGAACTGGTGGCACCTTCGGGCCCACGGGCCGTGCCCAGCCAGCCGCGATCGCGATCCCGGCCGGTTGTTACGCCAATATGAATTTCATAACCCTGAACCTCATCTCCGGTGGTCAGATAGGTGGCGGTGGTTTGCGCCAATCTTTTTTCGGGCTTCATCACGGTAGAGATATCCAGCAACCCAAGCCCCTCATATCTGCCCGGTGCACCCTCGATCCCGTCCTCGTCAATGATCTCGCGGCCCAGCATTTGATAGCCACCGCAGATGCCCAGCACATGACCGCCGCGCCGAATATGGCCCAAAAGGTCGATATCCCACCCCTCTGCCCGGAACGCCGCCAGATCGGAAATCGTTGCCTTGCTGCCGGGGATCAGCACCAGATCGGCATCGCCGGGCAGGGGGGTGCCGGGTTCCACAATCGTGACCCGAACATCGACTTCCTGCGACAGGGGATCCAGATCATCGAAATTGGCAATTCGGGGCAGTTTCGGCACCGCGACATGAAACCCGCCGCTGTGGCTGGAGGCGATGTCCAGCACATCCTCGGCGGGCAATCTATGCGCATGGGCAAACCAGGGCAAAACGCCGAGCGACGGCCAGCCCGTGCGGGTTTCAATTTCCCTAAGGCCATCATCAAACAGCGACGGGTCACCGCGAAACTTGTTCACGATAAAGGCCTTGATCCGATCCGCATCCGCCGGGTCCAGTACCGCACGTGTTCCCACCAGTTGCGCAATGACGCCGCCCCGGTCGATGTCACCGGTCAGGACCACCGGGATATCTGCGGCCTCGGCAAAGCCCATATTGGCGATATCGCCTTTGCGCAGGTTGATCTCTGCCGGGCTTCCTGCGCCCTCGATTAAAACCAGATCGCAAGATGCCGCCAGCCGGTGAAAGCTTTCCAGAACCGGGGCCATCAACTGCCCCTTCATCTTGCCGAAATCGCGGGCCTTCAACGTGTCAAAACGTTTGCCCTGCACAATGATTTGGGCACCCCGTTCGGATTCAGGCTTCAACAGCACCGGGTTCATATCCGTATGAGGCGCCACCCCGGCGGCGAGGGCCTGCAACGCCTGTGCCCGACCAATTTCGCCACCATCCACGGTGACGGCAGCATTGTTGGACATGTTTTGCGGTTTGAACGGGCGCACCGACAGCCCACGCAGGCGACAGGCGCGCGCCAGCCCGGCCACAATCATGGATTTACCAACATTTGATCCAGCACCCTGAATCATGATTGCCTTGGCCATTTTGCGCCCTCCGATCTAGGCTGTACCTATCGGTTTCACATAAGCTGCGAAAGAAGACTTTGAATACTCCGGCACATCTTATCCTGGGGGCGACGGTTTTTGGAAAACCAGGCCAGGCGAAAGTAACCCTCGCTGCTGTCATCGGCTCTTTGTTGCCGGATCTATCGCTGTATCTGATGGCGGGGTGGGCGCTGTTCGTTTCACAAATCCCCGCCCGGGTGGTGTTCGATCAGCTGTATTTTTCTGACGCCTGGCAGCAGGTCTTTGCCGTCGATAACAGTTTTATCCTGTGGGGGGTGATGTTGGCCCTGGCCCTGCGTCGCAGATCGGCTTGGGCAATTGCGCTGACCGGTGCGGCGCTCTTGCATCTGGCGTTGGATTTTCCGCTGCATCACGATGATGCACGTCGCCATTTCTGGCCGGTCAGCAATTGGGTTTTTCATAGCCCGCTAAGTTATTGGGACCATCGCCATTTTGGCAACCTGGTTGGGCCGGCTGAAATCCTGCTGTCTGTGGGGTGCTGCGGCTGGCTGTGGGTGCGGCATCAGGCAAACTGGGCGCGCTGGATCATCGGACTGGCGGCTTTGGGTCAAATCATGCCTGGGCTGATCTGGGCGTGGGTTTTTACCACCACATGAAAAAATAAAACGCCCCGGCGGGGCGTTTTGAATTCTGTCTTGATCTTTATGATCAGGCAGCTTCGGCGGCCTGGCGGCGTTCGCTTTCTTCGCGCGACAGCGCGACAGAAGTCCGCACACCATTGCCAACAAATTCCATCAGGCCTTTGACCACGCGCTCGTTGGGGTCGATCCCCGCGCATGTCAAAACCTCGCGTCCGTCACGCGAACGTGCCCAACGGGCGATCTGCTCTGGCCCGTTGCCGTATTTTTTGTCATCTGCAATAGCATCATCCAGCGCGGCCAAGACCACGGCGGCGAACAGTTTCTTGGCGCGGTTGCCCTGTTCGTGGTTGAATGCTGTACCGTCAACGAAATCAAACATCTCGTCGTCCTTTTATTCTTGCTCTTGTCTTTTCTGGCGTGCCGGTCAATATGACGATTTTCAGCCGATTCGGTATACTATTTCTGGAATGCCTGCCATGCGCGCAGCGCATAGCTATGGGCGTATTTCGTCGTATTGCATGGGTCCGACCACCCATATATAGGTTACCGCCAAGAGTCATCAAGTTTTTGTCAAGGATTTGCTGCAATGCCGAAAATCAACGGTAATGAAATTCGCCCCGGCAACGTGCTGGAACACAATGATGGCCTGTGGGCCGCGGTCAAGGTCGATCATGTCAAACCCGGCAAAGGCGGGGCTTTTGCGCAGGTCGAAATGAAAAACCTGCGCAATGGGTCCAAACTGAACGAACGGTTCCGCTCTGCCGATAAGGTCGAACGCGTGCGTTTGGAACAAAAGGACCAGCAGTTTCTGTATGAGGATGACGGTATGTTGATCTTCATGGACACGGAAACCTATGAACAAATACAGCTGCCCGCAGATCTGTTGGGTGAACGTCGCCCGTTCTTACAGGACGGCATGACCATCGTGGTCGAGTTTTATGAGGAAGAGGCGCTAAACGCTTCCCTGCCGCAAAAAGTCACCTGCAAGATCGTTGAAACCGAACCGGTGGTCAAAGGCCAAACCGCCGCCAACAGCTTCAAGCCGGCGCTGCTGGACAATGGCGTGCGCGTCATGGTGCCCCCTTTCGTGGGCCAGGACGAGGATATCGTCGTCAATACCGAGACGATGGAATATTCCGAACGCGCCTGAGTTTATCGGATACCGGGGATGAATGTGCCACCTTCGGGTGGCGCATTCCGTTTCAATTTTCTGCCTCTGGCTGAGGCACCTCCACACCCCAAACCGCGCCCTTATCGGCCCAGCCTTTGTAACCGCCAGCCGACATTTCGCACCAGTTGCCCTGACAGTCCCCCAGCCGGGCGATGACGCCCAGTTCCAGGCGCGCATTCACGTCGGAACCGGCCTCTGGGCGTTTGTGCAGGGCCATCATGTCCTCTTCGACAATCACGGTACGCACACCGGACAGCAGCGAATAATGGACCCATCCACCAGCCCCGTCACGATCCTGAACTCGGCGCCAATGCCCATGTTCTGCGGTGATTTGTACCGGCATGTTCCGATGCTTGAATACCCAGTCGATGCGATGGGTCAGGCCCGGCCCCCGGCGCACATTGGCCTCTGACGCCTTCATCGACACAAACCGGGGCAACGGCAGATTGGTTACGCTGCCCCTGACGGGCTCAGCCGCAAGGCTTGGTCCGCACATCAGGACCAGCGCAAAGATCAAAGCTCGGCGAAACATGTCTGACTGCCCTGACAATGGTTCAAATATCATCCTCTGACGGCGAAGGTTCTTGTGCCGCGCGCGTCGTTGCGCCAACCTTGCCACGAGCGAGAGGGGAAGAAAAGCAGTGGAGAGCCCACAATGCAATCGAAACGTCTAAGTGTTGTCGTCACGCGACGCCTGCCGGAACGCGTCGAAACCCGGATGAGTGAGCTGTTCGATGTTCGGCTTCGAACCGATGATCAGCCCATGGCGCGCGCAGACCTTATTCAGGCCATGCAGGAGGCAGACGTTCTGGTGCCCTCGCTATCCGACCGGATCGATGCCGCGGCGCTGGCCTCTGCCGGGGATCGGTTGAAGCTGATCGCCAATTACGGGGCGGGCGTGGATCATATTGACATTCACACCGCCGGGCAGCGGGGGATTCTGGTATCGAACACACCCGGCGTGGCAACAGATGATACCGCGGATATGGCGCTTGGGCTGATTTTGGCCGTTGCACGCCGGATGCCAGAGGGTATGGCGCAGACACAATCCGGCGACTGGGATGGCTGGTCGCCCACGGCGCTGCTGGGTGGGCGCCTGACCGGGCGCCGGCTGGGGATTCTGGGCATGGGGCGGATCGGACAGGCCGTCGCCAAACGGGCATCGGCCTTTGGGATGCAAATCCACTATCACAACCGCAAGCGCCTGCACCCAGATATCGAGGCCAGCCATGACGCCACATATTGGGAAAGTCTGGATCAGATGCTGGCCCGGGTCGATATCCTGTCGGTCAACTGCCCACATACGCCATCAACCTTTCACCTGATCAATGCGCGGCGCCTGAAATTGATGAAACCAACGGCAGTGATCGTGAACACATCCCGCGGCGAGGTGATCGACGAAAACGCCCTGACCCGCATGTTGCGAAGCGGGGAAATCGCGGGCGCCGGGCTCGACGTGTTTGAGCGCGGGAACCAGATCAATCCCCGCCTGATCGCGCAACCCAATGTCGTCCTCTTGCCGCATATGAGCTCTGCCACATATGAGGGCCGGGTCGAGATGGGCGAAAAGGTCATCATAAACATCAAGACCTTCGCTGACGGTCACCGCCCGCCTGATCAGGTCGTCCCCGGAATGCTATGAACGGGGAGAGCGTAAATTTGGGCTGATAGGCAATCCAAGGATTTATTAAAACACTGTCAAAATTGAAAAGTTTTCCCAAAATTCTTGCCTCCGCCAACCACCATATTGGTTAATGGCGTGGGATTTAAGGGGGACGCGATTATGAATAGATTGAATGTGGCGCTGTGTGCGCTGATGGCGGTTGGGGCACTGACCGGTGCGGCGCTGGCGGATGATTTTATTATTGATGTACCTGTGGTCACCACCAATGGCGGCAACACGCTGGATGGGGATGAAACGATCACGGTGACGGGTTCCGGATCTGTGACAACGAGTGAAAATTTTGCCTACGGCCTTCGTGTCACTGGTGGCGCCAACAACACCCTGACCAACAGCGGCACGGTGACAACGAGTGGAATTTCTGCCCGCGGCCTTTATGCCAATGGCGATGGCAACACCGTGACCAACAGCGGGACAGTCATTTCACAGCAATCATACTCAGTACGTATGGTTGGCGCTGACGCGATGCTGAACCTCAATCAGGGGTCGGTTCTGGTGGGTGACGTTA
>NZ_JBXVVI010000034.1:0-11180 GCF_057219155.1 Roseovarius sp. YIN77 | reverse complement strand
CATACCAGTGAGGAGGGCGGTCTTGATAAGTGGTCGGTATTTGTCCGGTGCTTTTTCCAACATTGTCCGGATTTCGTCTTTCGTCGGGATTGTGCGCTCATCTTCGAGGCGCTTGTTGCGCTTCAGCTTCACATCTCGAGCGACATTTGTGTCAATCCATTCGCGATTAATGGCCGTCGCCAGTATCGATGTCAAACTGGCAAGAATCTTCTTTGTCGTGGAACGCGATACGTCGTCATCTTGTAGTTCTTCTACGAAATCCCAGACCTCGGATCGTGAGATTCCCGCGACCAGCATATGTCCAATACGCGGGTCAATATAATTGCGAACATGTCCTGAATAGGTGTGAATCGTTGCAGGCTCCAATCCATTGCGCTCACAGGACTTGAGCCAGATTTTACACGCGTCTGAGATCGTTTTGGTGGATGATTTACTCAATTTCTTACTCCATAACATTACTATATCTCTATTATACGACACTCGGATTGGGCCGTCGGGCGTAAAATGATGCCAAAAATGGAAAAATTATAAAAAACAGGCAATTACCTGATTTAAACCCGTACTAACTACGTGCTAAGCACCCCCCAAAACAGCACTTTCTTTACGGGTTGTTGAGAAGAGATTTGTGTAGCAGCAACACAAATGTCCAAAGGCGCGAGCTTATACGTAGCCCCGCCAGCCTCAGAGTTGTCTTGGTTGAAGTCAGCTATGCGGATCAACTCTTCATTCTACTTTGGTGTCGATGTATTGTAACCGCGCTGTCCAGTTTGATACGTTTGAACCGTCAGGCCAAAATCTCACATAGATGATCTACAAACACTCTAACCTTACGCGGTACAAAGCGCCTATGCGCAAACACTGCGTAAAGGTGTTGTTCGACTGGCTCATATTCGGGCAACAAGCAAACAAGGCGCCCGGCTTCAATTTCATCGGAAACTGAGAAATGGCTGATTATAGTATATCCATAACCAGTTAAAACGGCATTCTTGATGGCTCGTGGAGAACTCATGACGCAACTCTGCGGCACCTCAAATTCCAATATCTCTTCACCGCGCTTGAATCGTTGAATCCGACCCCAGTCGCCGCTGATTTGGGCGAATGAAGGTAATGTTTTCATTTCGGCAAGGGTCTTGGGCTTACCATGGCGTTTACAAAATTCTGGCGAGGCGACAAAGATCATTCGCTGAGTGGAAATCTTCTTAGCAATTAACGAGGAATCACGAAGAGGGCCGACGCGAATGGCGACGTCATAATGTTCTTCGATGAGATCAACGGAACGGTTGTCTATGCTCAACTCGACTTTAAGTTCAGGAAATTTTTCCATAAAACCGGGAATGATCGGCGCAAGACACTCATTCCCGAAGGCTGCCACACTTGATATTCTTAGTGTTCCCTGAGGCGTTTCGTGTCTTTCTCGAACATTCGATCTCAATTCGTCTATTTCCTCAAGAATTCCTATGCTTCGTTGAACAAATTCCTCGCCAGAATCGGTCAAATTAAGCTGGCGAGTTGTTCGATTCACCAAGCGAACTCTCAAGTCCGCCTCCAACTCTCCAACAATTCGACTGATTGACGCAGGAGAATAATGCAGTTCACGTCCAACCGCGGCGAAGTTTCCCAGCCTCGCCAATTCAGTCATTATCCGCATTGCGGTAATTAAATCCATCCGAGTTTATTGTTCCGTTTATCAAAAGAGTATCAATTACAGATAAGATTATCACGAAAATCGGAAAAATTGTATATTTACGATAATCCGTGAAACAAAGAATGTGACTATGTCCGTCCATGGACTGGTCGGAAAATCCTCTGGAAACTGTTCGGATTAGAAGTGAGAAAAATATCATAGGATCAATAACATGGCGAATACCAAACAGATTGAGGACCTTAAATCCGGATGGGCAGCGTTGGCAGTTGGTGATATGGACAAACTAGCCAGTCTTTATGATGAAGACATGGTTTTTATTCTACCCGGTCAAAACGACATACTAGAAGGACGCACTGCATTCCGGACTGCTCTCGACGGAATTGGGCAGGCGTTGCCGCCGGGATTTGAGATTAAAGACCTGCGCTATTGCCAAGGTGAAAACGAAATCACAAATATCATAGAGTTTACCTCTGACAAACTGCCGAACGGCTCACAATGTGCGGTTCTGTTTAAGTTTGGGAGCGATGGACTAATTATTGAAGAGCGTTGGTTCGTGGATACCGAGCAATGGAAAGCAGCATTTTAGCGGCAAACTCTACAATCTGCCACGCATTGCCACCTTGTGGGTGTCGTGGAAGGGCTCATGTTTGCAGTTCGATTTGTTGAGTCTTGCAATATTCTAGCGTTGACCATTCAGTTGGCGACCTCACGTTCGTATAGGCAAATTTCTAAAGAGGAACTGGCATTCAAGCTAGAATGATCTCGTTGATAAAACTGGATTTTGGGAGGCGTCATGTACAGAATATACGGTTGGAAACTTACGGGTTCTTTAGCAACGGAAGCCGCTTTGAACGAAGTTGGCGCGGATTATGAAATCATTCCTGTCAACACGGCGGCTGGAGAACAGAACAAAGAAGAATATGGACTGATTAACCCAAGGCGCCAAGTCCCAGCGTTGATCCTGCCCGATGACACCATCATGACCGAGGGCGCGGCGATACTTCTGCACATTGCCGACGCACACCCTCAATCCAATCTCGCGCCACCACCCGGCAGCAGTCGACGTGCTCAACACGACAGATGGTTATTTTTCTTCGCGGTGAATGTTTACGAGGGTGAACTTAGAAAACTCAATCCTCAAAACTTCGTAGATTCAGAAGGTTGTGCAGAACCGGTCAAAACTGCTGCAGAAACTTATGTGAAGAGACACTACAAAATTTTTGAGGATGCTCTGGGTGACGGCCCTTACCTATTTGGAAACCAATTCACAGTACTGGATATTTATGTCTGGATGCTAGCACAGTGGATGCCTTCGGCATGGCTGGAGCGGGAATGTCCCAAGATCAATCGCATGGTAGAAAGCGCCAAAGTTCGCCCAAACATCGCACCCGTGCAGGTATGGCATTTCGGTTGAGCGCTGGGCCATTGCTACGGTTGTCTTGAAGCTGTCTTGATTGAAGGTCTGCATGCGTGACAATGCGGGAGTTGGCTACAGGTTCGTGGTTCTCGGAATTTAGGGCTGTGGTGACCATCGTGGAAATGCAGGGATGATCGACCTTCAGCCAGAATCCTTACTCTCCGCCTCCCTGAATTCTTGCAGGAAGTCCCGCAATTCCATTTCGTGTTCGTCAGTGATGAAATCGGCTTCTGCATCAAGATGTGTAAGGCGCAATTTCGGGAAGCGAACCCCCTCTGGCGCGTCAATGCCTTTGAAATTTAGCCGGTAAAGTTGAATCTCCAAACGACCAAAAAGCGCCCTGCAAGCTTTATAGACCTCCTCGTTGATGTACTTTTCCGGTTTTACGTCGTGCGCGTTTCTGGGGACCGGGTAGCGCCCGTGGTATGGGACAACGTCAGAGAGGAGCGCCAGCAAGGCCAACTCTTCGGCATACAGTTGGAGGGACTTCAAGCGATCCGCCAATTTGACGAGGTCGTGGCCAAGCAGTTGCTTGCTAAGTTTTCCACCCTGTAGAAGCGTTGGTTCTTCAGAGATCAGCAATCCTTTGATCAAGTTTTCAAAGGAGAGGCCGTACATTAGCAGGACTGGGCGGGATACAAGCGGGCGGCTATAAGTTTCTTTCGAACCATCGTCATGGCTGTGGATGTACGCAATCCACTGACCTTTCGACTTGCTGTAAATTTCGTCGGCTGTGTCCGCGAGCTCATGTGCATAACTGTACCAATATTCTGGCGCAGCCTTTTCGATGAATTGCTTTTCCAAATTTGTCATGAGTGGAGTGTGGGACTTGAACCGGTTCGGAGCAAGCTTGGATTGTAGGGATGTCCACCGATCATTTTCGATTTGAGCAAGGTGAAGTTTGGTCTCAAAGCCATCATCTGACGATTTCGGCCAAGCTGCATTGAAGCCCGTGAGAATGATGTGTCAGTTTGGCTTGACCCGAAGCGATCTACAATCTCTCGATCATCAATTCCCGGGATCGATAAAACTCCCTGAGAAGATCTGCACCGTCCGCTGATATTTTGCCCTGACTTACCAATTCAGCTGTCTCAAGCTCTGCACTATCAAACGTGGTCCAGCCATTGCGCGGAACGTCTGTAAGGCTGTAAAACGGGCATTGGAGCGCCTCGAAACAGATGAGGCGCTCTATGAAGGTCCGTGGCTGGTCTTTGCTGCCCCGAGCATCCCGGACACAAAATGACGCCAACCTCGCCTACGCGTGGCCCTGCCAGCCTCAGAGCTGTCTTGGTTGAAGGTCAGCATGCGGACGAGGCGGACTTCTAACCGAAGGTCATCCCGAGTATTCATTTAACATAGCTAGTATTTTGGGGGAGCCTGATTTCCCAAGAGCTTGGTGAGCGATGTTATCTGTTGGTCCGCCAATCCGGCATCAACGCCTCTTTGAAGTAGGTCGTGCAGAAGTTGGGGTAATTCATCAGGGGCATCGAGATCACCGCAGGTCCGCAATACATCTTGGAATGCGGCATGATAAACTCTCATCGAAGCTGGGGGATCGGCGAAATTCCCGCTTGGTACTGTGGCCGCAAAGAGGTCGTAGTAGTCATGCACGACATTGATCGTCAGTGGGAGCACTTTGACATAAGCGTCCATTGAAATTCCTGCTTTTTCGCATAGCAACGCTCCATAGATCATGCCGAACATGAACCCTTGGCGAGGCAAGACCAATGAGGCATAGATCGCGGCTAAAGCAACCGGGTCTTCGCCGACAAGGGCCGATTTTCCGGCCAGCGATTTCAACAGCTTTTCGCAGCTGAGCCAGGTTTCGTGGCATCCTACCGCCAGAATTGCGCTGTCAGCCTTTCCAATGTCTTTCGGAAACACGGAAATCATACCGATTAAGCCATCTGCATTGTTCGCCCAAAACCATTTCAGCAACGATTTTGCTTCAGCAGCATCCCCGGTGCTGAGCTCAATGATCGTCTTTCCAGATAATGCGGAAGGGTCTGCCTCTAATAGGTGGCGAGTATCGACATGTGAACGGATACAAGTGATGGTGACATCACTTCCCCTTATCGCGTCGAATGGAGATGCCGCCAAGCGCGCGCCAGCCTCAACAAATTGAGAAGCTTTTTCAGGCGATCTGTTCCAAACGGTTAACGGATAGCCCTTATCAAGAAGCTCCCTCGCCAATTCAGCACCCATAGCGCCAAGACCAATGATGGAAACCGACTGCATTTTGATCTCCTTTTGGAATATGAGTACAACGAACATAGTGTACTCATCCGCGAGTCGCCAAATCGGCAGAGATACCATGCCGAAATAGCCATATACCGGTCACGGAACATACCTTATATGGGCTCAGATCTGCCATCCGATGAATTCTGCCAGGCAACTTCGTCGAAGTTCGACTCTGGAGGTCTGTTTGCCCCTGAATTTCTGATCTCGAAGGAACCGATCAGCCTCCAAATGCGGAGGGGTATTGCACTTCTCCTATGGCTGGTTGGCCCTTGAATGCCAGCGCCTGCACGTATTCCGTTGGAACCATGCCGAAGTTAAGGTTGCCGGGAGATGAAAAGCCGAAACGCGCATAGTAAGCTGGGTCGCCCAAAAGCACGCAGCCATCGGCGTCAAGCGACCGGAGCCGCTCCAGCCCGTTTTCAATCAACTGTCGACCTATGCCTCCACGCTGGCGCGCCGGGTGAACCGAGACGGGGCCAAGGCCGTACCAATTTCCACCAGAACCTGACAGTATCACAGGAGAAAAGGCAACGTGACCAATGATCTTATCGTCCTCTAATGCGACAAGCGAGAGGGCGAGGTCACCACTCTGACGAAGCCTGTCAACGATCTGCGGCTCGCTGCCATCGCTCATTTCGACTGTCGCAAAAGCGATCTTTGTCAACTCGTGGATCGCGGATTCGTCGCCGGGAATTTCATCACGTATTTTCATGTATGAGCCAATAGCATCATAGCATACCGGTGCAAATCCTAAGCTGAATCACTAGAATTGGCGCGGTTTTCCCGGTGACAGCAATTGCACCTGGTGATGGTAAAACATGAGCGGCGAGACGACATCGTAGATTGACCTCTTCCATGGGCTGAAGATCGGCGTCGGTCAGAATGGCCGCGAATTGCAACGGATGATCAAAGGCAGGGGACCGTCCGGTGGTTTCGAGATCATAGAAAACAAATGGCATGCTCAAACCCTGCCGGAGTTCTTCGGAAAAGGAAACAGGTTCAGAGAGCTGTCGCGAAATTTCACTGCGTAGAAACCTCAGTTATGCGCGTCACAGGGGCGCGAGGCGAACTCCAATGTGTCTCCCCCTTCATCCTGTCATATTCCCTCGCTGTACGGCGCTTCTAATGGGCCTCAGAGCATGTCCGATGTCATATGTATCACCCTTGCTTTCGAGGTGCGCAGTGTCATGCCTTAAGGCGAGACACATGCAAGGATCTGGCCGCAGGATTCACACATCAGAAAGAAACGCCGCGGCGATCAGGCGAACCTTGGACGGCGCAAACTGTCGCAAACAAAACAAGCAAAGAAAGGATCACTAGTTGCTGTCTACAATAAGTCATCAACGACTTAATCAATGAGAAAATATGATGACCGAACGTTTCAGCCCGACCGCAGATCTCCTACAGCGCGCCATCAAGTTCTGCGACCGATCACAGAGTGACATTGCGCGCGATGCGGGTTTCAGAAATGCCAACATGATCACCATGCTGAAAACAGGAAAAACCAAAGTCCCGATTGATCGCATCCCGGACTTGGCCTTCGCGTGTTGCATTGACCCGGTCTTGCTTCTGAAGACAGCTTTGGACGAGTATTACCCAGAAACATGGGATGTGGTCCGCACGGCATTCGGGGAACCGCTCACACGTGACGAAGAAGCTTTGCTCAAGGGATACCGCGAGGGGGTGACGTCAGAGTCACCCGTCAAGATGAAACCGCTCGAAGACTGGCTGCCCAAGCTGGTTATGCGGGTGGCGCGTGAGAGATGCTTGGTGACAGGTGTGGCTTGAGGGGTGTGCGAAAACGATGGCCAATGCATGGAATTTCTTCACGATGGCTCAAGCCGGATAGTTCATTTTATCTCAGGAATTTACCAGAACCCTGGATTGTGGAAGCTCGAGGAATTTGATATAATATTATCAATGTCTTTTCTTTCCCCCGAGATTCAAGAATACACAAACTCATTGCGTGTGCGCGATGGGGTGCGTGAGTGGTTGCAAGGTAAAAGTTTTACACATTTTATCACACTCAGTTCGAACGACCCAAGCATCAGTATCAGTCGAATGCGAGAACGCCTCAGGGAGTGGGATGCGCGTATCAATCGGGGTATCATTGGTCCCAAATGGCAAAAGCGACCCGATGAAAGAGCACAGTGGATCGCGTTCCCTGAAAAGCTCGGTGCGAACCCACATTGGCATCTGCTTCTCCAACTGCTTCCCGAACAGATTGACCGCTTTGATGGCTCTATCGAGCAAGGGGAACTCAGCAGTGTCTTTAGGCGTCACTGGACAACACTTGTTCATAGCGGATCGATCGATGTTAAATCCACATATTCTGACGGGGCGAAGGGCTATGTAACCAAAGCTCTTTCGGTCGAGGAAAACTACAGAAACTTCATTCACTCAATGGAGTTCATTCGAAACTGAATGACTGCACGGCTCCTTGCTGCGACGCTCAAGGACTTCGGTGACAATTCAGATTGTAAAACTTCCAAGTCATGTGATCTCTCACATGGCAATTGTGAAGCTTTGAAGAGATGAACTCATCTCATAAGTGCTCGCTTGTCTCTATTGAACTTTAAACAGAGAAGAAATCCTCAGCGATTTGACAGCGAAGCGAACCGCAGGTGAGAGAAGTAGTCGGATCGCTGAGTGAGCATACAGCAAAGCCATTACCTGTTTTCATTTTCTGATATTCAGCACACAACCAAATGTATCGGAATGGACCTACTGAAGCGTATCTACTGCAAAATGCCATTTATTGTCTTGAGCACTCAAGCAAACAAAAGCGAAGTCTTAGATAATACCGCATCCTATATACTGGAGACCCTCGCGTGGAAGTCCTGATCCGCATCAATCCTTGGAGAGGAGGTCTATGGAGCCATCTATGCGATCATCTGGTTTTTAACACTCTGAATTTGTGACAGTCTGGGGCATGATCAGCGCCAATAATTGCCTATGCAATATTCAGAGTTACCTTACCGGTTGGAACATACTGACCGTCTCGCCAGCGAGAGGCTCTGCCAGCACACGACGATGTCTGGGCTATGGGCGTTGATGTCGGCTGGATGAAGCATTCCATATTTTCGTTGCCAGTATCGGCATATTCATTGGCTGCGCTTCGTGATTTGTTCCCTTATGGCAATGCTTTTTCACCCACGTCACCAATCCCGATCATCAGTTCAATATTCATGAAATGATATTTAGTTAAATTCGTTTGATTGGAACCAACTTCCAATTCATATGGCCGCACTTCGATTGCGATTCCTACTAACGCCCAACCGGGCCTCAGCAACACCATTATGGAGAAAACGATGGCGGATACGCAAGTTTCACAGCAGAGACAGGGCTCTATCAACAAGCCGCTCTTTGCTATTTCGGGGGGCTTTATCGCTCTCTTTTGTATCGTTGCGCTGGTTAACCTTGACGCACTCACGTCCTTTGTGGATTGGGGTTTCAATGTTTCCGCCACGTATTTTGGGCTTTATTGGCAGCTGTTGCTGCTGGCGACCTTCCTGATTGGTCTGGTTTTGTGCGTCCTGCCGGGTGGCAAGGCCATTCTGGGCGGATTGGCGGCACCTGAATTTACCGTGTTCCAGTGGGGCGCGATGATCATGTGTACACTGCTGGCCGGTGGCGGTGTTTTCTGGGCCGCGGGCGAGCCGATGGCGCATTTTCTGTCCTCTCCGCCTGTCTTTGGCGCAGAAGCCGGAACAGAGGCCGCCGTCAATGCGGCCCTTGCCCAAAGCTTTATGCACTGGGGATTCCTCGCATGGGCCATTCTGGGCTCTCTGACGACGGTCATGTTGATGCATTACCACTATGAAAAAGACCTGCCGCTGGCGCCCCGGACTTTGCTGTATCCCGTCTTTGGAGACAAAGCGATCAATGGTCCGATCGGTCTGATTGCAGATGCATCATCCATCATCGCAGTGGTTGCGGGTACCGTTGGCCCGATTGGCTTTCTCGGATTGCAGGTCAGCTATGGCCTGAGTGATCTGTTCGGTATCCCGGATGGCTTTGCCACACGGGCAATCGTCATTGCGGGCCTCGTTGCACTTTACACCATCTCCGCAATGACGGGGGTCTCTCGTGGCATCCAGATCCTGAGCCGCATCAATGTTGTGCTTGCCGCTCTGCTGTTGCTGTTCATGGTGGTCGTAGGTCCGACCCTGTTCATTTTCAAAGGTTTCTTTGGTGGGTTTGCGACTTATCTGGGCAGCTTCTTTGACATGGCGCTGTATCGTGGTGATGCGGGTCTGTTTGGCGCGCCCGGTTGGCTGGGTTGGTGGACTGTGTTCTTCTGGGGCTGGTTCATGGGCTACGGTCCGCTGATGGCAATGTTCATCGCGCGTATATCGCGTGGCCGTTCGATCCGTTCGATCATCATCATGCTGTCAATCGTTGCACCTATTGTGACCAATTTCTGGTTCACCATTGTGGGCGGTTCCGGCATCGCTTTTGAACTGGCTGAACCCGGAACAATCGCCACCGCATTCGAGGGCTTTAACCTGCCGGCAGCGTTGCTGGCGATCACCCAACAATTGCCACTTGGCTTTATCGTTTCGGTTCTGTTTCTGATTTTGACCACGATCTTTGTGGCCACAACCGGTGACTCGATGACATATGTCATCTCTGTCACGATGAGCCAGGACGAACACCCATCGATGCCGGTACGTATCTTCTGGGGTGTCGCCATGGGTTTGATGGCCATCATCCTGATTTCAATCGGCTCGGGTGGTGTTTCCAAACTGCAAAGCTTTATCGTGATCACCGCCGTTCCGGTGTCATTGATCCTTCTGCCATCGTTGTGGGATGCATTGCGCATTACTTTGGCAAAAGGCAAAGAGCAATAATCGCTCAATCGGGGCGGCCAAGTTGGTCGCCCCTTTTCATTTGGAATAGGCAAAGACCGGAAACATCAGGGTGAATGGGCGCCCCTCATTTCCTAGGCCCCATTGCGGTCCCCCTGTGTAGATCGTCTGCAACAGCCATGAGCCCGTTCACCAGCGACGGGTATTTTCGATAAAGATTTTGGCTTCGTCTCCAAATTCTTTGATAAGCCGCGCCTCTTCAGGCATTACAAACCGCGTATGCAAGATCCAAAACAGCCATATCGCTGGAAGAAATCCCAATGGGTTCCCAAGATAGATGACGACACCCATGCAGATCGTCACCAAGCCCAGATAAATTGGGTTTCTGGATATTCGGTAGGGACCTTCTACAATCAAGTTCTTTGGAGTTTCATGCGGGTGAATGGGTGTTTTCCGCCGGATGAACCATGTTGCAGACCAGATGATCAGCGTAAGTCCGACAATAATCCCTATTGTACCCAACCATCTGGATTGAAAGCCCATGACGAAGGACGGGAACAGCCAATCAATCAATACGACCAAAGCAACTGCGATCAGAGTCCATACAGGTGGATAATTGGGTACGATTTGCATGCCGGTTCCGATATCTGATGATTGCAATATCCAGCGTATTGCGTGTGGGTGCAATGCGCCATACTCATCGACCAAGCACTGCCATCTAGGCATGCTGCAAGATAGACAACTGGACATGCATCCTGTTTGCCGCGTTGCTGGTTCCGAGGCTTAGGCAGAGTGTCTGAAATGGCTTGTTCAGATTGAATCAGGCGACCTGTGACACATTCGCTGTCGGAAACAGCAGTTCCAGATACTCGCGAAACTGCTCGGATTGGCGCGCGGTCATGCCCGGGTTGCCATAGGCGCGTTCCAGGATCAGGCCGCCTTCGATCACCGCAATAATCATTTCAGCCAATCGTTTGGCGGTGATTGGCTTGGCCGGGGGGTGGCGGTCAATTACCTCCTGGAACTTGCGGATATACATGGCTGTCCAGGTTTGCAGGGTCTGGGC
>NZ_JBXVVI010000033.1:0-11662 GCF_057219155.1 Roseovarius sp. YIN77 | reverse complement strand
TCAATACGTGGCTCAGACAATACAACCAGATCAGACCACATCATGCTCTGAACATGCGCCCACCAGTCCCAGAAACCCTTTTAGACAAACCGCAAATCACTGGTACTGAAACAAGGGGCTAGACATTCAATCGGTCGACAGGTTGCTCTTCCCATAGGATGCAATGCCAAATTCTGGAGCGTTTTCTGATCGTGCCTAGGGACTATCGCCTAACATCAAGCAGTTACAAGAGTCACCTTCAGGACGGCCTCTGCGGCTTTGCGCGTGCCTGAGTGCTTCTTCATCGCATCCGATATTTCGGCTAGACGCGTTTTCATGACCGCATTGTCCGACAGCTCCAAGATCAGGGACCGCAGGTCTTCTGGCTCCCAGTCTGCGCGATGGATTGCGCGCCCCACGCCCACGGCCTCGGCGCGTTGCGCATTGTCATGACCATCCCAGCAATAGGGCATCACCAGCGACGGAACACCGTGATACAGAGCCTCGCAAAAGCTGTTGTTGCCACCATGGTGGATGATCACGGCGCATTCGGCCACGACAGAGGGCTGGGGAAACCAGCTTCCCAGAATGACGTTGTCAGGCACCTGTCTATAGGCCTCCAGAAAGCCACCCACATTCACCAGGAACCGCGCCGGCAATGTGGCGAAGACCTCTATCATCCGCCCGATCAGCTGTGTGTCACTTGCCCCGAGAGAGCCGAAACTAAGATACACCAGCGGGCCGTTGTCCTTGGGGAAATGCGGTGATTTGAAATGGCCTTCATCCCTCACGCAGCCTTCGAGAAAGGCAAACTGGCTGTCAGGCAAGACCTGGGCGCGCTGGTACCGCACGCAGGCAGGTGCCAGAAGCAGGTTGAGCCACGGTGACGTTTCAAGAAAAATCCCTGCGGGAAGGGGCGGTAGTTTCCGGGCTTTGCGGAATTCGTTGTATCTGCGATGCGGGGCGCGGGTGTTGTCCAGATAGGCCTTTTCGAATTCGGTGCGTGCCGGGATATCATCCGGCGCCAGACCAGAGAGATACGGCGGCACGTTGGCATCAGGTAGTTCCGTTTCCGCACAGGATACGATCCGCACCCAGGGGCAACCAGCGTTTGCGACAGCGGGAAACATGATGACGTTATCGAGCAGAATTGCATCCGGTTTGATTCGGTTAAAGAGGTCCCTTAATCCGTCTTCGACAGCTTCGGCTGTGCTGACGATCGCCTCCCAAGTTGGGGCGACGTAGGTTGTCAGCTGATCGAGAGCGGAAAGGTTGAAGTGCGGTAGATGCGTGTTGATGAAGCCTTGCCAGTAATCTTCATTTGACGCGTCGCTGCTGCGCCTTTGCTCAGGTAGGTGATACTCTTTGAAGCCATATTCAGCGAACACGCCAGTGAAACCTGGGTGGCAGATAAACACCGGGTTGGCACCCTGACGTTTCAGTTCCTGAGCGATGCCGACGCAGTTTAGCGCGGCACCAAAGCTTGCCTCGGGGAACAGGACAATGGTTGGCCCGGATGTCATGGCTGCACCCCGCGTTTCATTGGAGGAATACCGCGGTTGGCGGCTTCGGGGCGGCGCACCCGGGATTTCCGTAGGTGCAGGACCATCTGGTCTGCCGCCAGGTCGAACTGGTTGCGCTCAAGGCTGTCAAGAATTTCCAGATGCTCTTCCAGTGATTGTCTTAGCCGGAAATCCGGTATCGAGGCATCTTTCTGGGTGGTCCGACGCAACCGGTGATGTGTCAGCAGACTACCCCGGATGAAGCGGTTGCCGGAACATTCGGCGATGAAGCTGTGAAACTCTGTATCAATTGCCCGGAACCCGGAAGAGGTGATGCTGCCGTTTCGAAGCTTCAGGATGTCATCCATCTGGCTGCGTAGAAGCCCGGCGCGCTTAAAATCCATTGTAAACCTAGGCGCCAGGATCGCCTGAGGTTCCATGGTCAGACGGAAGGCGATGCTGTCTTCGACAGAATTTGGGGAATCAAGGATTGGCTGAAAGGCCCATGATCTGCCGGGCAATTGGGCAACAATGCCATCTCGAGATAGTATTTTTAACGCATTTAATACAGTATTGCGTGAAACTTTGTAACGACGCACGAGGGCGCTGGCGGATTGAACTTCGCCGATACGGCGTTCGGCGCGATCAGACAGAATTCGACGAGCCAGGGAGTCTTCGAGATCCTCTAATCTGCGAACTGCCTCGGCCTGCTCCTCCCGTGTCTGAATTTTCAGAAAATACCCCTCTTCTTCTTTCCATGATAGAATTCCGTTTTCTTCCAATATTTTGAATGCGGATCTGATCGGAGTTCTCGATACACGACAGGCGGCGGAGAAGCCCTGTTCGGGCAAGTGGTCGCCAGACTTCATACCACGTTCAAATGCAATGTTCAGCACTTTTCGGGCCAACTCAAGGTGGTTTTGACGTGTGTTGCGGCGCGTATCGGTCATCAGCTCGGCCTTTCAGAGGCAAGAAATTCGGGAAACAAGCTACGCCCCGAAAAAGAACATTGAATACAGATTGACGTATCTTTTCACATAATAATACTGAATATAAGGTGGTCAGCAAGAACCGCTTTGAAGAATCTAAGATCGCGAAGCTCTGCCTGCGCGATCATCCAACATTGAACTGGAGGAATGGCATGTTCCACAAATCACCTACTGCCCGTGCCCTGATTGGGGTGGGCTTGACCTGTTTCGCAAGTGCGGCATGGGCCGAAGATCTCGTTGTGTCCAACTGGGATGGCTACATGGCGCCTGATGCGGTTGAGGCGTTTAACGCAGCGTCAAGTAACACCGCTGAACTGGTGCTACACGCAACCAACGAAGAAATCATGGGCAAGCTGATTGCCTCGAAGGGCAAAGGCTATGATGTGGTTTTTGTGTCTTCGCCGTTCGCCGAAGTGTTGCACAACCTCGGGCTGGCTGAGGAACTGGACCATACCAAGCTGCCCAACGCGACCAATCTTTATGCCGAGGCAACAACGCTTGACCACGATCCGGGCAATAAGTTTTCAATGCCTTATGCGTGGGGCACAACCGGGTTGTGCTATCGCTCTGACCTGGTGGCCGATACGCCCGACAGCTGGATGGACCTGTTAGCGCCAAGTGATGCAGTCTCCGGCAAGACCACCATGCTGGCCACGGATCGCTGGCTTCTGGGTGCGGGACAACTGGCCAAAGGCTATTCGGTGAACGAAACGGATGCCGACAAAATGGCCGAGGTCCGTGATCTGTTGATTAGCGCCAAGGGCACGCTGCTGGCCTATGACGACACAACTTTCTATTCCAAACTGGTATCGGGTGAAGCAGAGCTGGTGCACGCATGGGATGGCTGGTGCAACTATGGCATCGCCGAAAACGCCGACATCAAATACGTTGTGCCTGAAGAAGGGTCTGATCTGTGGGTTGATACCATGGTGATCCTTAAAAACTCTGAGCACAAAGACGCGGCCTATGCATTCGTGGATTACATCCTGGGTGCCGAAACGCATCGCTGGGCGGCAGAGAACATTTTGTACAAGGTTCCGAACCAGGCCGCGATGGAAGGGCTGGATGCCAGTCTGATTGAGACCTTCCCGAACATGGGCATGAGCCCGTCCGAGATGACGGCCTTTGAACAACTTCGCGATGTGGGTGAAGCACAGCGAGACTATTCGCGCATCGTTTCGGAAATCAAGGCGGCGAACTAATATCGCCAAACAGGTTGGGGCGTTTCGCCAAAGCGGGGTGCCCCTTTCCGCTATTTTTTAACCTCTCCCGTCGCGTTGCGGCGGCGCGTGGACAGAAATTGCCGCCATGAAAGACCGTAAACCCATCTACCTGATGTCGCCCGCGCTGGCTTGGTTGACCGCGTTCATGGTTATCCCGTGCCTGCTAATTCTGGCATTGGCGTTTTTCCGGCGCGGTATTTACGGCGGTATCGAATACACTTTTACGCTCGAAAACATCGCACTGGTGTTTGACCCACTTTATGCAGGGATCTTTCTCAAATCGGCCTGGATTGCCGGGCTTTCGGCTTTGATCGCGGTGGTCGTTGGTTATGCGGCGGCCTACGCGATTGCCGCGATGCCGCGCCGGCGCCAGCCTGTGCTGCTGTTCTTCGCAGTGCTGCCGTTCTGGTCAAACTATCTGGTGCGCACTTATGCTTGGATCGTGTTGCTGAACCGCGAGGGACTGATCACCGGTATCGCGCGCGCCTTGGGGTATGACGGAGAACTGCCCAAACTTCTCTATACCGAAGGCGCCGTTGTGGCCGGGTTGGTCTATAACTACCTGCCCTTTGTGATTCTTGCCTGTTATGCGCCACTGTCGCGTCTGAACCCCGAAATATCCGAGGCCTCACGCGACCTAGGCGGATCCGGCTGGACCACATTTCGCCGGGTGATCTTGCCGATGACAGTGCCGGGAATCGCCACGGGTTTTGTGTTTGTCTTCGTCTTGTCGATCGGCAACTTCGTGACCCCGGCGTTGCTGGGTGGCGGGCAATTCCAGATGATCGGCAACCTTGTTTATGCCCAGTTCCTGACCGCCAATGACTGGCCGTTTGGATCTGCGCTATCGATGATTTTGATCGCGATCATGATGGGGCTGCTGACATTGCAGACCTTTGCGACCGAACGCGCCTCTGGCGGCCGTGGCGGAGACAGCTGAGATGGCCGGGAAAAGCAACCTTCGACTGATGTACATGATCATTGCGGCCGTTTTTGCTTTTCTTTACGTGCCGATTTCGGTGTTGTTCGCCCTGTCCTTCAACGAAGGCGGGTTGCCGACGGCCTGGACCGGGTTTTCGGTCAAGTGGTATGGCGCACTTCTGGCCAACGATCAGATCCTTGGCGCGGCCCTGAACACCCTGATCGTGGCTGTGGTGTCAACGCTGATGGCAACGGTTCTGGGCACCCTGTTGGCAATCGGCGTGGAAATTCGTCGGCGCAAGGGGCGCTTTCTGGAAACCATCATCTTTGCCCCGATGATCATCCCAGACATTGTTCTGGCCATCGCGCTACTGAGTTTTTATTCCATGCTGAATGTCACGATGGGCCTGCACACGATCATTGCCAGCCATGTGGTATTCAACCTGGCATTTGTGTGTTCGGTGGTACGCGCACGCCTGAAAACCTTCGACTGGTCGATTGTTGAGGCCTCCTCCGACCTTGGCGCATCCACCCCGGTCACATTGTGGCGGATCGTGCTGCCGGTCATGATGCCCGCGGTCATTGCGGGGGCACTTCTGGCTTTTACCCTATCGGTGGACGAATTCATCATCGCCTTTTTCACCGCCGGTGCGGGACGCGATTCCATCACCCTGCCCATGCAGATATTTGCCATGATCCGGTTTGGTGTCACGCCTGAGATCAATGCGCTAGCCACCCTTGTCATGACGCTATCGGTTGTTGCACTGGCTCTGTCGCAACGCTTGAACCGCGGAGGTTTGCCGGGACAATGACCACCCCTCTTTTGTCACTTCGCAATGTCGAGAAGCGCTTCGGCACCGTACAGGCGGTAACCGGCCTATCGCTGGATATCTTGGAAAATGAATTTTTCGCTCTTCTGGGCGCCTCGGGCAGTGGCAAAACCACCCTGCTGCGCATTCTCGCCGGGTTCGAGATGCCAAGTGCGGGCACCGTGCATCTTGATGGTCACGACATTTCGCATGTGCAGCCGAACCATCGGCCTGTGAACTTGATGTTCCAATCCTATGCGCTGTTCCCGCATATGAGTGTCGCACAGAACATCGCCTACGGGCTCGAAATGGAAAAACTGCCCCGCTCGGTCATCAAATCGCGGGTGGCCGATATGCTGGACATCATCCAGCTGTCGCGTCTTGCTGGCCGCAAACCCGATCAGCTGTCAGGTGGCCAGAAACAACGCGTCGCACTTGCCCGCGCGCTGGTCAAGCGACCCCGCCTGTTGCTGCTGGATGAACCACTTGGAGCTCTGGATAAGAAGCTGCGCGGCGAAATGCAACTGGAGTTGAAGCGCATTCAGGATGAATTTGGCATCACTTTCATTATCGTGACCCACGATCAGGAAGAAGCGCTGGTCATGGCCGATCGCATTGCCATTCTGAAAGATGGTAAGCTACTGCAATGCGGCAACCCAAGGGAAATCTACGAGCATCCTACAAATCGCTATGCTGCGGATTTTATCGGTGTCATGAATTTTCTGCCTGCAAAGGTATCGGGCGGTAAAGTTCTTGCCGCCAACGGCCAGCCGTTCAAGGCTGAGCTTCCCGATGGCTTGAGCGACGGGGCGGTTGTTGTCGCGGCAATCCGGCCAGAGCGGCTTCACCTAGAGGGCGAGGGCAGTGACAACAGCCTTTCAGGCACCGTGCGGGCGATGGCCTATCATGGGCTTGATCTGCACCTGCATCTGGAAACACCCACCTCCCCGCAACCGGTTTTGGTGCGCTTGACCGCTGATGCGGCTGAAACACGCCCGCTGTCGATTGGTGATGACGTTACCGTCGGCTGGTCGGCCAAGGATACCCGCATTTTCGCGGCCTGAAACAACAAAGGAGACTATAATGACACAGAAAACCTTTGCCTTTTTCCCCGAAGCGGCTTTTGGACCGGCGCTAAACTCGGTAGGCATTGCCCAGGCGGTGGAACGTATGGGCCACAAGGCCGTGTTTCTGTCCGACCCTGGATTTATCGAGGTGTACGAAGGCTACGGGTTTGAGGCCCATCCGGTCAACCTGTCAGAGCCGATGCCACCTGAACAGATGGCAAAGTTCTGGGAAGACTTTATCAATGGTCATATCCCAAATTTCCGCAAGGCGCCGATCGACCAGATCGACAACTACGTCAAGGAATGCTGGGAGGCGATTGTCGACAGCGCCAAATGGGCGGAAAAGGATCTGCCGGGTATTCTTGCCAAGATCAAACCGGATGTGATTTCAGTTGATAACGTAATCCTGTTCCCTGCGATCAAGCAGTTTGGCGTGCCGTGGGTGCGCGTCATCTCATGCTCGGAAAACGAGATCGAGGATGACAGCATTCCACCGCATTTGTCGGGTATGGCCGAAGACGATATAGCAGGCCACGCCGTGTTCCGGGCCCGGTTCAACGAAGTGATCAAGCCGATCCACGACGATTTTAACGCCTTTCTGGAAACGACGGGCGAAGACGCCTACCCGATTGGCCAGTTCTTTGAAGCTTCGCCTTACATGAACCTGCTGCTCTACCCCGAGCAAGTTAAATACACCCGATCCGTGCCGCTTGATCCCGCACAGTTCCAGTATCTTGAAGGTTGTGTGCGTCAGGATGAACCTTACGAGGTGCCGACTTTCAAAAAGAACAATGACGGGCCGTTGCTTTACATCTCGTTCGGTTCCCTAGGGGCGGGTGACACTGATCTGCTCAAGCGTCTGATCGACCTGGTCGCCAACTCGCGCTTCCGCGCGTTAGTCAATGTCGGCGACTACAAGGAAGAGTATTCAGACATCCCCGACAACGTCATTGTCGAGGGCTGGTATCCGCAACCTTCGGTGATCCCGCAGGTTGATGCGGTTATTCACCATGGCGGCAACAACTCGTTTACCGAATGCCTCTATTTCGGCAAACCGGCGATTATCATGTCCTATGTCTGGGACGGGCATGACAACGCGATGCGGGTGCAGGAAACCGGGCATGGGTTCCGCTCGGATCGCTATGACTGGACTGACGAGGAACTAATCGCGAAGATCGAAGCCTGCCTGACGGATAAGGCGATGGCCGATCGGTTGCAGCAAACCTCGACCCATATGCAATCGCAAAACGGACAGGAAAAAGCCGCCAAGATACTGGTTGATCTGGCAGAGACGTCCGCATGACCAATCTGTCCTCTACGGCCCCCCATATCCACCATGCGACCGGCTATGATGACCTGCTGGACTGGGGACCACAGCCCGGAATGGTCGAAGGTCAGTCACATTCCACCGGGCGGCTTTTGCACAAAGGACCAGACAATTCGCCGGAAACCGGCGTCTGGGTGTGTTCGCCGGGGCGCTGGCGGTTGTCTGTGCCGCGCGACGAGTTCTGCCACTTCGTCGCCGGCCGCGCTACCTATCTGTCTGACAGCGGTGAAGTGATCGAGGTCAATGCGGGCACCTGCGTGCTGTTCCCCGCTGGTTGGACCGGAGAGGCCACGATCCACGACACCACCCGCAACATCTACATGCTGGCCTAGAGGGGACACGCCGATGAAAACACCCGTGATGCACAAGCCGCTTGAAATCACCGACACGGTGGACTGGGGCGCGGTTCCGACCATGATTGAGGGCACATCGCACATGTCCGGCAAGCTGCTGCACAAGGGGCCGGACGGGCAAAGCGAGTGCGGCTTGTGGGTATGCACGCCGGGCAAATGGCACTGCCATGTCACGAAGGATGAGTTTTGCCACTTTCTGGAAGGGCGCTGTACCTACGTGCATGAAAGCGGCGATGTCATCGAGATCATGCCCGACACGGCTGCGTTTTTCCCGCGGGACTGGAAAGGGGTGTGCACGGTGCACGAGACGGTCAAGAAGGTCTACATGATCCGCTGAATGGAGCACAGAATGTCTGGTGAAACGACAGCGCGATATTATCTATCGCCAACTTACGAACTCAGCCAAATGCCGGGTGTGCCGGTAATCGACCCGTCTACTCAGGACCAGGTTGGTATACGCGCCCAGGTATCCAGTGAGGAGCTGGAAGCCACCCTTGCCCGGGTGAATGCAGCACAAATACTGTGGGCTAAAGTGGATGCCAAATCCCGAGCGCAGAAGTTGCACTCGCTGGCCAGCAGGATCGAAGCTACCGACATGACACAATGCGCCATCCTGATGAGCCGGGAGATGGGCAAGCCGTACCCCGAGGCGATTGGTGAGGTCGCAAACTGTGCGCCCGTCTTTAGGTATTTCGCGGAAATGGCGCGAGATGAGGCCGGCAAGCTGGCCGGCACCACACAAGCCGGATCGCTACAATATGCGCGTTATGAACCTTACGGCGTTTCGGCCCATATCATGCCGTTTAATTTCCCGATTCTGCTGATGTGCTGGACGGTTGCGGCCTCTCTGGCGGCGGGCAATGGCTGTGTCATCAAACCGGCCGAAGCGACCACGCTTTCAACGCTGGAATTTATGCAGGTGTTTAACGATATGCCACCGGATCTTGTGGCCTGTGTGCCCGGCGGGGCGCAGGTTGGACAGGCGCTGGTGGAAAGCGACAAGACCCACGCCATCGCCTTTACCGGCTCGGTGGCGGCAGGGCGGGCCGTGTCTGGTGCCGCAGGCGCGCTGATGAAACCAGCAGTGATCGAGGCCGGCGGTTCTGACCCGATGATCGTTACAGATCATGCGCCGCTGGACATTGCCGCCGCAGGCGCGGTTACCGGGGCCTTCCACCTGTCAGGTCAGGTCTGCACCTCGACCGAACGTTTGTTTGTGACAGATGCCGTCCATGATGCATTTGTAAGAGCTTTCGTTGCCGAAACTAGGCGTCTGCGCGTTGGCAACGGGCTTGAGAAATCTGAAATCGGACCACTGGTCAGCAAGGCGGCACGCGACAAGGTAGAGCGTTTGGTGGCTGATGCCGTGGACAAGGGTGCAAAGGTTGAATGCGGCGGGCGGGTGCCACCGGGACTAGACAGTGGCTGGTATTATGAACCAACCATTCTGACCGGATGTCGCCCGGATATGGACCTGCTAAAGCAAGAGATTTTCGGGCCGGTTGTTGCCATCGTCCGCGTGTCTGATTTTGACGCAGCGCTGGAACAGGCCAATGACAGTTCCTTCGGGCTGGGCGCTTCGATTTTCACCACCGATCTGGCCGAAGCGCATGAAGCGTCAGAGCGGCTGGAGGCGGGCATGGTCTGGATCAACAACCCGATGATCGACAATGATGCGTTGCCGTTCGGTGGTTGGAAAAGTTCCGGCATTGGGCGCGAGCTGGGCCGGCAGGGGCTGGATGCGTTCCGGCGCTCAAAAATGGTTATTCTTGATCACAAGCCGGTGCGCCATGAGTGGTGGTATCCTTATCCCGACGACTGGTTTCTGAAAGCGGGCGGGCGCAAGCATGTCTGACCTGTTCATGCAGCACCTGGCCTGTCAGGCGCAAAACTTTTGCGACTCAGATCAGTTAACCAAAACACCATTCTGGGCCAGTTCACATATGCCAGCGGCTGACAGCCCGCCCCTTGAGGATGATCTGACCTGTGATCTGGCGATCGTCGGCGGGGGATTCACCGGCCTGTGGAGCGCGCTGAATGCCCGCGAACGCTGGCCGGACAAAAACATCGTTGTCCTGGATGCCGGCAGATGCGGGAGTGCCGCCAGTGGGCGCAACGGCGGCTTCTGCGCCCCAAGCATTTCACATGGGGCGGCTAATGCCGTTGCACGCTGGCCGAAGGATGCAGAAACCCTTGTCCGTCTGGGCCACAAGAACCTTGATGGGTTTCAGAAAGATATCGCAGATTTCGGCATCGACGCCGAGTTTGAACGTGCGGGAAAGCTTAATGTCGCGGCCACCCCATGGCAGGTGCGGGGCCTGAAAGCCACGCAGGAAGTCTTTGCGCGGTTTGGGTATGACACGCAGTTTTTGCACGGCTCGGATCTGCATAAAAAGCTTAACAGCCCGGTGTATGATACTGGCCTGTTTGAGCCCAATTATGCACTGATTAATCCCGGCAAGCTGGTCGCTGGCTTGCGGGCGACCAGCATTGGCAAGGGTGTCGAGCTTTATGAGCATTCACCGGTAACGGCGCTTTCCAAACAGGGTGGTTCTATCTGGCTGGCAACCGATAAGGCGCGCATAACCGCGCAACAGGTAATTCTGGCCACCAACGCCGCCGCGCCATTGCTGAAACGCCTGCGAGCGGCGATTATCCCGGTGTTTGACTACGCGCTTGTGACCGAGCCGTTAAGTGCCGATCAACTGGCCGCCATTGGCTGGGTGGGGCGGCACGGGGTCGCTGACAGCGGCAATCAGTTTCACTATTCCCGTAAAACCGCAGACAACCGTATCCTTTGGGGCGGGTACGACGCGATCTATCACTATGGCAGCAACCGAGATGTCGTCCTGCAGGATCGGCCAGAAACCTTCAACCGGCTTGCCGGTACTTTCCGGGCAGTCTTCCCGGCGCTGGACGGCGTACAGTTTTCTCACGCCTGGGGCGGGATCATCGACACCTCGGCCCGCATGACGTTCTTTGCCAACACCGCCCTTGATGGCCAACTGGCCTATGCGATGGGGTTCACCGGGCAAGGGGTTACCGCCTCGCGGTTCGCGGCCCTTGCGATGCTGGACATGTTGGAGGGCAAACAAACCGAGCGCACAACGCTTAACATGACACGCCGCCGCCCGGTACCCTTTCCTCCTGAGCCGTTGAGAACCCTTGCAATCCGCCGCGCACAACTGGATCTGGCCCGGGAAGATCAGACCGGAAATCGGTCGTTTTACTTGAGGGCTCTTGATCGGCTGGGTATCGGCTTTGATTCCTGAAGACGTCTGAGCGCATAGAATGCTGGTCTCCTGAGGAGGCCAAGGCACGGTTTCTTCAGAGGTTTGGGGAACTGACAGGTTGAATATTGGGTGGTCTATTTTGTTGAAAAACTCCTGCTTGATTGATGGGTTGATCGCTGATTCAATTCTCTTATTGATCAGGAGGATTGGCGATGATGGGACCGAGGCAGGAAGCACAGGCAGCGCTGTTTTACGAGTT